>JBGTHN010000322.1:0-27270 GCA_041746235.1 Pyrinomonadaceae bacterium
ATTCCGAACCCCACTATTGTTAGAATAAGAAAACTTGATAGACCAATTCCTAAAAGTATCGGAATTGGAAAATTCTCAATAACGGATTTGAGGTTTACTTTTTTTTCAACATTCGCTACTTCTTTTTTTTCTTTTTTATTCTCTTCATTTTTTTCTACATCAGGTTTTGTTTTGAAGTCATAAAAAGGTCGTGTTATTTCAGGTTGTGTTTCCTCAAGAATGAAGTTTTGAGATTTTTCAAGAACAATAGGTTCAGCACCTTGTTTTTCTTTCAAGTCAAGGCTAAATGAATCCTCAAATTCAAGTGAATTTTTAGATAAATTTATATCAGGTTCGGTTTTTAGTTCGCTGACACAATGTTCATTTCGTTCGATTTCCATTTGATCTACCGTTTGCCATTGATACAAAGCGTGTTTCATAGCAGATGCACTTTTATAACGCTCATCAGGATTTTTTTGCAAACATTTTTCAACAATATTTCTCAGATCGGCAGACACAAAATCGGGCATTTTTTCAGCCTCAAACTGAATGATTGCACCAATTAAAGCGGCTTGATTATCTTGTGGAAAAGGCAGTCTGCCGGTTAATAAACGCTGAAAAATTACACCGACCGCCCAAATGTCGGTTTGTTTCGAATATTTGTTCTCAAACGCTTCCGGCGGCATATATTCCATTGTTCCCGCCGTCCCCGTTGCTTTCGACTGCGACTTTACTTCACGCGAAATACCAAAATCCGCCAGACAATAATTGCCGTTCATTATTAAAATATTATCCGGTTTCAAATCCCGATGGATAATATTTTTGCTGTGCAGACTTTCTAAACCTTCCAGAATGTCGAAAATTATGCCGACTGATTCATTTTCTGATAACGTACCGTAAGGAGTTGGATACCATAGAGGATGTGTGCCGGGAACGGGAGAGTTATTCCAACGGGCTTCGTCTTCATTGAACCTTTTAGTTAGATATTTTTCTAATGAACCACCTTCGGCAAATTCGCTGACGACATAGACGAATTCTTCAAACTGATCGAGTTCGATCACCGAAATTATGTGCGGCAAGCCTCTGATCTTTTTCCAGACATTTAATTCTTTGCTTATTTCTTCAAGATTTACAGCATCATCTTTCGGGCGAAAAAACTTGAGTGCAAAATTATTTGAATCGAGAGTAGTTTTTTTCTCAGCTTTCCATACATCGCCGAAAGCCCCTGAACCAAGTTTTTCTACCAAAATATACTCACCGATACGGCGATCTTTTTTAAGCATTTTCGTTACAGTTCTATTTTTGAAATATAAAATAACTAAATTTCCATTTTGAATCAAGTTTTTTTAACCTATTTAAAATCTGCCGTGAACTTTTAGTTATTAGGATGTCCAAATTTTTCATGAAACGCATTAAAATAGGCAAAAATCGTTTCGTGGTCATCCTTTAACCCATGAAGTTCGACTTTTGAGTCATAGTTCCGAAACAATATCTTTTTCAGGAATTTTCTTTGTCCTGATATCTTTTCATAAGTTTCTGAATTTTCATCAAATGAGATTCTAATTGAATAAGATATATTTGAGATTCCGTTTTGCCTAATGTTTGTTTCAACGAATTCTAAATCACTAATATCTGTCCAAAATATCTTAGACTTGTTATTCAAATCATCCGTAAAACCGTCCGTGTCCAATTTAACACAGGGTTTTGAGATCAATCCCATCCTTAAAGATTTCAGACCAAATGATCCTAAATATATTGCAGCAAAGGAGAAAAATAGAATACCAAAACCCATTAATAAAATCCCAACAAAATTCGAACTCATCATCCCTGTGAATAAAACTAATCCGAATGCATAAAAGAGATAAACTATTGCCAATGCAAAAACCAGATAAAATATCCCATAAGTTAATGCTCTAAATCTTGAATATTCAAAAGTTATAGTTTCCATAGATATGTTTCAATCCTCCAAAATTTATTAAATTTCCAACTCAATTTTTTCTAAACAAAACAGCTTTTATCAAGTTAGTTTCAACTCGTAGCTTCATCATTAACCCAAAAACCAGCTTTTAATTTCTCACTAACCTTCGGATAATTTCTGGCTTTACGAATGGAATTAACGCCAATAGTTATCAAAATCAACTTAGACAACATACGAAAGTATGGAAGTAAATAGAGAATTACTGCAATAATTATCCCGACGATCAATACTTCTAACCATTCGACTGATGGAAATGAAAAATCTATATAAAGTTTCATAAGAAAAATCGTAGTCAAAACTGAAAATAAAAGTCTTAAAAGATTTACTTTTGTCTTAAAACGAATATGTGCATTTTCGCATTCGGCACAACGCGGAACGGCTATCTCGGAAACGGCGTATCTATACCAATCCGTTTCCGTTTTAACTCCTGTGCCTGTAAATTTACTTTCGGATAATTGAAAATCCTCGTATCTGAGTCCTTCTTCATCTAGATTTTCGCTGTACATCGTTTTGCCGATATTTTTATCCAGACGAATCAAAGCCCAACAACCTTCTTCGGAAGATTTTGTGCAAAACCAGCATTTTTCAGTTTCATTTGTCATATTTTTTTATAAATTTAGGCTAATTTAAGATTATTTTTCCTATTGTCTTGGAAAGCGAGGGGCAGCTGTTTGTTTTGATGGTGCTTGCCTTGGCGGAATCATGAATAATTTTTCATAATTCTCTTCTAATAATTCATAATCATCTTCCTCTTCTGTTTCTGAGCGAATGATATAAAAAACACAATTTCACCAACCGAATGACATAAGATCAAGAAGTGCATATTTGAATTTATCAGGTGAAGCGGATTGTTCATCGAATTCTTTCTGAATTTTCTCCGGGTTGGTGTTATTTCTTTTTTGTTCTTCAATCAATATTTTCCACGCCTCAAGCATCTTATCGCCGCCCGCCGCAAGTGGTTCGGCATATTTTGTTTTACATTCGCCAACATTTTCCGCTTGAAGTAATATTTTTTGATCTGTATAACCGAGTATTTTTATACGCATCAATTTATAATCTTTTTCCAACGTAGCAAGCCTTTTTTGACGCATATTTTGCCAGAAGCGGTCTTTGACAATATCAAGAGTTTTCAGTTCCTGACTAACTTTAATGTATTCTGCATCCAAATCTTCTACGCTTAAATTTTCTATTTCCGTTATTTCGGTAGCTATGGTATTTGTGGTTAAATCGAAATCGTTTTCCAGAATTCTAAGAGTGTTCTGCAATTGTTTTTCGGTATATTTGTTAGCATCATAATATGCTGTTTCGTATCCTTCACGGGAAAATTCCGTCAAATTTCCTCCCATATCTTCTATAACAACTGTTCTAGGTTTTTTCGTTTTTGACTTAGGCTTACGTTTTTGAGCAAATGCTGAAGTTACAAGTAAAGATATAAAACAGAACACGATAAGTATTTTTACGAATTTGCTTTGCATAAATTTTTCTCCTTATTTCTAATTAAAAATTTCTGTTAAATAAATCGGAAATTTTGTTGAATAAAAACGAAACTCCCGAAAATAAAATGCCGATAACAGCGATCACAATGAATTTAATCAGCCATTTGTAATCATTTGCGGTAGCCGACGAAGTGTTTGAACTTGAATATTGGTTAAAATTATCCAAGTCGGTTGATGTTAAATTATTGGTTGGTTCTTTAGGGTCATAAATAACTCTTATGTCGTTAAAACCTCCGAACGGAGATTGAGGATTGTTTCGTAAATCTCCTTTACCTTTATATGTTTGTCCTTGAACAATAAATTTATATTCGACTTCGTATCCGACAACACTACCTCTTGAAATCCGTTGCCACGCATTGATTATTTCACCGGCGACGGGAACACCGTCTTGTTTGAGAGTTTCAATTTTCTTAACTTCCTTTTGTCTGGCGGCTTCTGCTTGTGCGTTGGAATATGAAAAATACGCCCAGATACCGCCGCCGATAATCACAATAACGGCAAATCCCAAAATATATTTTAACCAATCGAGTTTTTTCTCTTTTTCCAAACTTTCCTGAATTTCTTCATCCGTCGCATCAAGATTTAATTTCATAGAATTCTCCTATTTAAAATTCGGTTGGCTGAAAATGTCCATCCAATCCGATTAATGATAAATTTGTGAAAAAACACCTACTTATATTGAAGTGGCAAAAATTCGTTGGAAATTTCACGCGGGTTGAAAATTATTTTTTATTTTTTCTGACGATTGACGCGGAAAGTGTATTCGGAGATTGATTCGGCGGGGTTTTCGTTGGTTTTGCCTTCGAGGAAAATTATGTAGGTTTGGGCAGAAAGTTTGTCGGCGGGAAGATTGAAGTTTGGGGATTTGAGGTTTTGAAATGTAGCAATGGTTTCGCCGTCGGCGGTTTTTATGGTGGCGTTGTAGGTTTGATATTTTGGCGAATCTTCGGGCAGGGAAAGTTTTAGGTTGACGGTTATTGTATCGGGATTTAAACGAATTGATTGTTCGCCGTTGCTTCGCAGACTGCCGGGCAGAAGTGTGAAAGTGGCGAAAACGGGTTTTGATTGTTCTTGAGTTTTTGGTGAAACGTCGGTTTTTGGTGCGGGCGTTGGCGAAGGTTTGATGTTGATATTTTCATTCGGCGACGGCGAAGTTTGCGGAGTTTCATTGGTGGAATTTTGGTTTGAAATTTCCATTTCGTTTCGGTTTTCTGTAATTTTTGAGTCGTCGGAATTGGTGGTTTTCAATTCGGCAAAATCTTTTTCGGTGTTTGAATTCAGCCAGAAAATAAAACCGATGCCGAATAATAAAACGGCTAAACCGCCCATTGCCAATGCTTTTGAAAATTGAAAATATGCCGCCAATGCTTGCCGGAAGCCTTGTTTTTCGGAGGTCTTTTCTGTTTTGAAAACGTCCAAAAAGTTTTGTGCCAACGCTACTTTTTTTCTGCGTTCTTCCGTAATCAGATAATTTTTTTCAAACGCATCAAGTTCCGACGCAGAAAGATTTCTACGCAGGAATTGTTCGATGAGTTCGCTTTCGACCATCTGTGCTTGCTCGAAAAGCGTTTCATCAAGGGCAAATTCTTCTTCAAACGTGGAGTTTTCCGCTTGGTTTAGTTTGCCGAGAAAGTATTTTTTTATTTTATCGTCGTTCATTTCGTCGGTCTGTTATTTATAAGTGGCAAAATTTTACCGAAAATTTCATATTATTCTAATTTATTTTTCAAACATTCGTTCAAACGCTTTCGCAGACGGAAAATTTTCAAACGCAGAGAATTCAAAGAAATTCCTTGTTCAACCGTGATTTCCAGTCTTTGCTTATCTAATTCGGAATATGGAATGTCGGCGAAATATCTTTGCAAAAACTGTCTTTCGGCTTTTGGTAATTCGTTGAAACACTCACGCAGAAAGGAGAAGGAATCGTTTTCCTCAGCATTTTTTTCCAACAGATCATTCTCATAAAATTCTTTAACGGCTTCGGTTTCTTTTTTGGAACGCTTGATTCTTTCGAGAAAAATAAAGCGTGCGACACCGAAACAATATTTTTGCAAATCTGCGATCTTTGTCTCGTCGGAAATTTTTTGCAACACACGATCAAGCGTTTCGTCCGTCGCTTCTTCGGCTTCGCCGTCGCCTTTGAGAATGAAAAATCTGACCAACGAACTACGAAGACGGTTGTATGCGTTTGCCGCTTCGAGCGAATCTGTCCCCAACAAATTGAGTAAATTCTGCAACGATTCCGTTGGTTGCTTTGAGTTTTTGGTCATTAAATTTGAGTTAAAAATTTCCAAAATTCGAGGGTATAATCGAAATGTTTAATGTGATTTTTTGAAAACTACAATTTAGAATTACAGCGATTAATACAAAATAATCAAACTTTCAAAATAAATTTAATCCTATTCGTGTTGATAAATCCAACCTTCCAGCCTTTTTTCAATTCGGAAAAAGTTGTAACATTAGCCTATTCGTAATTTAATGAATCTTATAAAACTTATTTGGAGAAATTTTTAATGAAAATCGGATTACCGAAAGAGATAAAAGATAATGAATATAGAGTCGGTTTAACACCGGCAGGTGTGCAGGCTTTAAGTGATGCGGGACACGACCTTTTTGTTGAAAAAGCAGCAGGCGAAGGTTCGGGATTTGCAGATTCGGCTTATGTTGATGCCGGAGCGAAAATGCTTGAAACGGCTGATGATATTTGGGCGGAAGGCGATATGATCGTTAAGGTCAAAGAACCGATCGCTCCCGAATATCCGCGTATGCGTGAAGATCAATTGCTTTTCACATATTTACATTTGGCACCTGAATTTGAATTGACCAAGCAAATGATGGAACGCAAAGTTACGGGCGTAGCTTATGAAACGATCACCGATAAACGTGGACGTTTGCCACTTTTAACTCCGATGTCGGAAGTTGCCGGAAGAATGTCTGTGCAAGTTGGTGCAACATATTTGGAAAAAATGAATGGCGGACGCGGAATACTTCTCGGCGGAGTTCCGGGAGTTCCGGCGGCTGATGTTGTCATTATCGGCGGCGGAGTTGTTGGAACGGAAGCCGCAAAAATGGCTATTGGACTTGGAGCTCACGTTACGATTATTGATCGTGATCTTGACCGTTTGCGTCAGTTGGACGATATTTTCTTGTCGAAAATTCAGACGCTTGCATCAAGCCGTTATCAAATCGAAGAAGCGATTTCACACGCTGATCTGGTTATCGGTGCGGTTTTAGTTGTCGGTGCTGCCGCTCCGAAACTTGTTACACGCGATATGCTAAAAGTTATTCCGAACGGTGCAGTTTTGGTTGACGTTGCAGTTGATCAAGGCGGATGTTTTGAAACAACGCGTGCGACAACTCACTCGAATCCGACATATTACGAAGAAGGCGTTCTGCATTATTGCGTTGCAAATATGCCGGGAGCAGTTCCCAGAACTTCAACATTTGCTTTAACCAACGCAACTTTGCCTTATGCACTTGATCTGGCAAACAAAGGTTTTGAAAAAGCGATCCAGAATGACAAAGGTTTAGCCGAAGGCGTGAACACTTACGCCGGAAAATTAACCTATGAAGCGGTTGCTACTTCGCAAGATTTGGAATACACACCGCTCGAAAGTTTGGTTGACGGTTTAGCGGCAAAAGCTACGAATTAGTCGAGAGTGGAGAGTCTTTCTTGTTCTCTCCACTCTTCACTCTTAACTCTCCACTCATTTATGTCTGCAAAAATAAAGATCATTACTGTAATTTATGTCTTTATTATTGCAGGCATTGTTGTTTTAGCGGACGTTAAAAGCACTCAGTATTTATTGAGATTCAGCGGTGGAATTCCGTATTTCGACAAGATCGCACATTTTTTATTGATGGGCGGTTTTTCATTTTTGGTCAATCTTTTGCTAAGTGCGAGAAGTGTTTCAGTTTGGAAGTTGCGATATTTATTGGGAAGTATAATTGTTTTAACGGTTGTTACGATCGAAGAATTCTCACAGATGTTTATCGGTGGACGCTCTTTTGATGTTGGAGATCTAGTTGCTGATTATGCGGGAATAATGATTTTCGGTGAATTTGCTAGATTGATCTATAGAAGATATTTTGAGAAAAAACCTGAAACCCGAATGTAAATGAGGGTGTTATTTTTCACTTATTAAGAAAACACGCACTATAACTGTCGGGTTTCTGCTTTTACAATTTCAAAGTCTTCAAATACTCACGAAATTCTCCGCCCAAATCTTTTCGTTTAAGTGCAAACTCAACGGTTGCGATTAAAAAGCCGAGTTTATCTCCGGCATCATGGCGTGTACCTTCGAGTTTTACGGCGTAGAAATCTTTGCCTTCTTTGAGCATCAGACGCATTGCATCAGTTATTTGAATCTCGCCGCCCGCACCTTTTTCTGTTCGTTCGATGGCATCAAATACATCGGGCGTTAAGATATATCGTCCGATGATTGCCAAATCCGAAGGAGCGTCTTCAAACGCAGGTTTTTCGACCATATCTTTTATTTTGAAAATATTCGCATCTTCGGTTTCGTCCGCTTCGATCACGCCAAAACGCGAGATCGCTTCGCCCTCGATCTGCATCGTGGCGATGATCGGTGCTTGATATTTTTCGTATGCTTCGACCATTTGTTGCAAAGCGGGTTTTTCTGCATCAACGACATCATCGGCAAGCAAAACTGCAAATGCTTCGTTTTCCGAAAAGTCTTTCGCTTGATAAATTGCGTGTCCGAGTCCGAGTGCTTGTTGTTGTCGTGTATAAGAAATGCGGACTATATTAGCGATGTCCCGAACCATTTTGAACATCTCGTCTTTGCCTTTGTCCTGCAAAATTTGTTCGAGTTCAAACGATATATCAAAATGATTTTCGATCGGTGCTTTTTCGCGTCCCGTTACGATCAAAATTGATTCGATTCCCGAAGCGACCGCTTCTTCGACCGAATACTGAATTAAGGGTTTATCAACTAATGGCAACATCTCTTTCGGTGATGCTTTTGTTGCGGGCAAAAACCTTGTTCCTAAACCGGCGGCGGGAAAAACTGCTTTGCGAATTTTGTTTGTCATAATATCTTTGTTAAATTCAAATTTTGTTTTGCATTTAAGCGAATTTAAGATTTTAAGTGAATAGTTAGAGAGAAACAAATATAGAGAAGTAATTATGTTAGACCTACATTTTGTCAGAGAGAATTTAGAAAAGGTAAAAGAAGCATTTGAAAAACGTCATTTTGAGACGGATGCTCTTGAAACTTTTGTCGCATTGGATAAAGAACGCCGTGAAGTTATCAGCGAATCGGATGAAATAAATCATCGAAGAAACTCTTCAAGCAAAGAGATCGGTGCGTTAATGCAAGCCGGAAAACGCGATGAAGCCGAAGCAAAAAAAGCGGAAGTTTCAGACTTAAAAGAGAAACAAAAAGACTTGGACAATAAGCGAACCGAAGTTGAAGCGAAAATGGAAGAACTTCTCGCAGGTTTGCCGAATATTCCGGCGGACGATGTTCCGGTCGGCGTAGATGAATCCCACAATAAAGAAGTTTCGGTTTGGGGCGAAGCTCGCGGTTTTGATTTTGAAGTTAAAGACCACGTTGATCTCGGCGAAAATTTAGGGATTTTGGATTTGGAACGTGCCGCCAAAATTACCGGTGCAAGATTTGCGATACTTAATGGAAAAGGTGCGAGATTAGAGCGAGCGTTGGTTAATTTTATGCTCGAAGTTCACACCGAACAGCACGGCTATAAAGAAACTTTGCCACCGTTTATTGTAAACCAACACGCATTATTTGGAACATCTAATCTGCCAAAGTTTGAAAAAGATTTGTTCAAACTCGTCAGAGAAGATGAAGAAGAAATAGATGAAAAAGACTTAAAAAACTACTATCTGATTCCGACTGCAGAAGTTCCTGTAACCAATTATCACGCAGGTGAAATTCTTGACGCAAAAGATCTGCCGATGAAGTGGACGGCTTACACGCCTTGTTTTCGTTCGGAAGCGGGAAGTTATGGGCGTGATACAAGAGGTTTGATTCGTCAGCATCAGTTTGAAAAGGTTGAACTTGTAAAATACTGTCTGCCCGAAAATTCAAATGAAGAACACGATAAATTAACTGCAAATGCGGAAACAATTCTGCAAATGCTTAATTTGCCGTATCGCAAAGTTATTTTATCAACGGGCGATCTCGGTTTCGGTTCACACAAAACTTATGATCTCGAAGTCTGGCTTCCATCGCAAAATACGTATCGTGAAATCTCAAGTTGCTCGAACTTCGGCGATTTCCAAGCACGTCGTATGAACTTACGTTTCCGACGTGCGGGCGGAGCAAAACCTGAATTTGTTCATACTTTAAATGGTTCGGGATTAGCGGTTGGAAGAACTTGGATAGCAATCCTCGAAAATTATCAGCAAGCTGACGGAAGCATTGTAATTCCCGAAGTTTTGCGACCGTTTATGAATGGTTTGGAAAAGATCGAAGCGGAATAAAACAGAAATTGTTAACAGGGATGAAGAGGATGAAAAGGATAAGTTTATATAAAACTATTTTTAAAATCCCTGTTAATCTCCTTAATCCCTGTTAAATGTTTTTCTTTTTTCGTGTTCTTTCGCCTTTATTCGCGGGAAACTTCTTAATTCTATTAAAATAATCATTTTGAATTGACAGTGTAATTACGATGTAGTTACACTGTTTTTTATGAAAACACAGATTATAAAGATCGGTAATTCAAAAGGGATCAGGATTCCGAAACCGCTTCTTGAACAAAGCAATTTGGACGGCGAGGTTGAACTCGAAGTTTGTGATGAAGGTTTGTTAATAAAATCTTCAAGCAAGCCTCGTCATAATTGGGCGAAAGCATTTAAAGAAATGTCGGAAAATGACGGTGATGAACTAATCATTAACGATGCTACAAACAAATTTGAGGAGGAAGATTGGCGATGGTAAAACGCTTTGAGATATATCTATTTAATTTAGACACAAATTCCCCCGATGATGCAAAGAACACACGCCCGTGCGTTGTTATTTCGCCCGACGAAATGAACAAACACATCGAATCGGTAATTATCGCTCCGATCTCTTCTGCCGATAAAAATTATCCAACCCGCATAAATTTTGAATTCCTACATAAAAAACGAGCGGTTGTCTTAGACCAAATTCATACGGTTGATAAAGACCGTTTGGTTAAAAAGATCGGCGAAATAAAAGGAAGTGCAAAAAGAAAAATTTCTGATGTTTTACAGGAAATGTTTTCAATTTAATCTTTCTTTTTTGCAATAATTCCGATCATCGGCGGTGTAAAGAAGAATGCGGCGGGATCGTTTTTTGCTTTTTCCCATTCTCTTTCAAAATCTACTCTCTGCTGTTCGCTCCAAATTCCTTGCTCAACCAATGTCGGAATAGAAACTTCGTTAAATAATTCAACCCATTTCCACGTTCTCGAATTTGGGCGGGCGATTCGGCAGATCGGGTTTAGAGTTTCTATTTCAAAACCATTTTTGACGATCAGTTCGGGCAGAATTTCGCCGATGTTGTAGCTTCCTTTGTGTGATGTAACGATTTGCAGATACGCTTTGAAAAGTGCGGATAAGGCTTCATTTCGTGGGAAAATATTCGCCGCTAAATAGTTAAAATAATCAATGATTATAAGTTTGCCGTTCGGTTTTAAGACTCGTTTGATCTCGGCGAGAACTTTATCAGGATCTTCCAAAAAGCAAAAAAGCCAACGTGCAAAAACTGCATCGGCGGAAGAATCTTCCAAACTCAGTTCGTCGGCATAATCTTGGTGAAAAGAAATATTTTTATTGTTGGATATTGCGATCTTTTCTTTTATGACCGAAGCGAATTTATCGGATGAATCAACCGCGAAAATATGTCCGTTTGAACCGACCAAATTTGATAAAGGAAAAGTGCAGAAACCGGGACCGCAACCTAAATCTACGACCGTGTTTCCATAAGAAATTTCCGCCGAATTCCAAAGGGCAGTTGTTTCATCAAACCAAACTTCATTTTGATATGCGAGCCGTTCGATCTCGCGTTCGGACGAGCCGAGAATGTATTCTTTTGACATAATATTAAATAGAAAAAGCGATATGTAATAAGTTTTACATATCGCTCAAAATTATAAAAATTTCCGTTTGAAATTATTTAATTTGCAGATCATATGGCAGAACGAGCATCGCTTCGCCGTTTTTCATTTTGTCGAACATTTGTGCAAATCGGAGTGATCGTCGGACATCTTCGGGGAGTGATTTGATGACGGCTTCTTGTGCAATTTGCTCTTGTGTTTTTGTTTCGACAGATGCGTTGCCCGAACCGAAAAATGTTTCGAGAAGCGATGGCGGTTGCGGCATATTTACGCGGGTAACATCTTGGTCGGCGGGAAGTTTGGCGAGACCTTTGGCGATCTCGATGGCTTTTTCTAATCCGCCGAGTTCGTCAACCAATCCGTTTTCTTTAGCTTGTCTGCCCGTCCAAACGTGACCTTGACCGATTGCGTTGACGGCTTCTTCCGTCATATTTCTGCCTTTGGCGACCTTTGGAACAAAATCCTTGTAATAAATATTGTCTGCCTGTTCTTGAAATTTTGCACGCTCGTCTTCCGTCCAACTTTCGGTTTCGCGGAAAAGTCCCGCATTTTTTCCACGCAAGACATATTCATTTGTAACGCCGAGCCAATCGTAGAAACCTTTGACATTCGGTTTGCCCATAAATACGCCGATCGAACCTGTTAAAACAGAAGGTTCGGCGACAATTTTATTTGCGTTGCAGGAAATATAGTAACCGCCCGAAGCGGCGTAATCTGCCATTGAAACAACGACGGGTTTTTTCTTTTTGGCATTTTCGATAGCGTGCCACATCAGATCGGAAGCGAGTGCCGAACCGCCCGGACTGTCAACCCGCAAGACGATTGCTTTGATGGATTCATCTTCGGCGGCTTGATTGACGGATTCGATGATCGTGTCAGCACCAACCATATTTCCACCAAACGGACTCGAACTTGAACGTCCCGTATTGATCGCTCCCGAAGCATATATCACGGCGATTCGACTACCGTTATTTATGCCGAGCGAACTCGGTTCAATTTCGCTATATGTAGAACTTTCAACTGTACGGAGTTTATCTTCGCCTTTATAGCCGAGTTGTTTCCGCATATCTTCATAAAGTTCGTCACGGTATTTTGCACCGTCAACCAATCCTAAATCTTTGGCGGCAGTCGCACGATGCGGTGCGGTATCAATAATTTCTTTGACTCTTTCAGTGTCTAATTTGCGGTCTTCGGCAATTGAATTAACGAGGTTTGCATAAAGATCGTCCAAAATCGCGTTGATGACTTCGCGTTGACCTTCGGACATTTCTTTTTCCGTATATTGATCGGGTGCGTTTTTGTATTTGCCGATCTTGATAACTTCGGGTGTGATGCCTAATTTATCGAGCGAACCGCGATAGAACATAGCATTTGCGGCGAAACCGTTGATGTATATGTCACTTGTCGGCGACATATAAACTTTGTCGGCAGCGGAAGCGATGTAATATTCCTTGTTCATCGCCAGTTCCGAATAGGCGTAGATCGGTTTGCCGGAAGTCTTGAAATCCTTGATCGCTCCACGCAATTCGTCGGCTTTTCCCCAACCAATTCCGGTCATTTCAATATCTAGCAAAACCGCACCGATGCGTGAATCAACTTTTGCTTTACGAAGTTGGGTTAAAAGATTTGTAAATGATTCAGGTTGGCTGATTCCGAAAACCTGTCCCAAAGGGTCTTTTGGTGCATAATCGGGAAGTTCGCCCGAAACTTTCAAAACCAAAACGCTGTTTTCTTCAACGCTCGGTTTACCGACGCTTTCAAGCACTATTGCGATTCCGATAATTGAAACCAAAACTAAGGCGAATAGAACTCCGCCGATGATGAGAAGTGTTTTTGCTGTCTTAGACATTGCCATATTTTATAAAATTATCTCCACGTAAAACTTTATCGGTTTTCTTTTAAATGTAAAAACCTGTTCTTACTTACGTTAAGAAGTTAGAAAAGGTTTTGAATCGGAGTTTAGACCTCTCTAAACTCACTCCCAGTTTAAAATAATGAGCCTTGATTTATCAAAATACTTGGATGAATTGGATGTTGATCGAGTAATTTTTTGAGTTTGTTGGAACTTATCGGTGCGTTTCCTTCAAAAAAATTACTGAAATAAATATAGATTTTTTTGGATTTTATATCTTCGATCTGCTCTTTCCAGATTTCAAGAAGTGTGTGTTCATTGCGATAAACTTTGTCGAAACTCGTCAGATCGCGTTCGCCCATAAAACGTACGTAGGCAAAATCATTTTTCACTTTATGTAATGCCATAAAAAACATTTCACGCGGAATCCAAGAGCCTTCGCATAAACAAAGGGCGACATTGTTTTTTTCGAGTTCTTGAAAAGTCCAATCTATCATCCAATCACGATGACGAAATTCGATGGCAAAATTTATGTCTTTGGGAAGTTGTTTTAAAAATTCCCGCAATGTTTGAGCATTGGATTTACTGCCGTCAAAACTCGGCGGCATCTGAATCAAAACTGTGGCGAGTTTTTCTTTGAGGTCTCTTATTTTCTCGCAGAAATTTTCCAGAACAATATATGAAAGTTCCCTTAATTCGTGAATGTGCGTAATTTCCTGCGGCATTTTTAGCGAGAAAGTAAAATTTTCGGGAGTTTTTTTATACCAATTTTCGATAGTTGAAGTTGGTGGAATCGCATAAAATGTCGAATCAACTTCGATCGTGTCAAAAATCTCCGCATAAAGCCCGAGCATTTCATTGGGCTTTGTTCCACGAGGAAAAAAAATCGTGTTGCCACCCGCTTTTGTGATCCAATCGGGATAATTCCAACCCTGACAACCGATCTCGATTTTGGGTTTTGGATTTTGGATTTTGGATTTGCTTTTATCTTTAGACATCTCGTGAAAATTTTATGAGATTGTAATAAATAAGACAACTGATTGGAAGGTAAGCGGCTCGCTTGCAATGAGTGCGAAGCACGAAAAAGACTTGGCGAACTTTAAAGATTAACTGAATCCTTAAAGTTCGCCATATTTTCTTTCGCGTTTAAGAAACGCTCATTGCAAGCGGGACGCGTGCGTTCCGACCGAAGGCACTTCGCAAATAATCAAATTTATGATACCAAATGATTTCTTTTTTATTTCTATAATTTTTAGTCCAGATTCTTCGGCGATCTTTGCGGTTTGGCGATTAAAATGATCTTCGAACAAAGCAACTGTCAGGACATTCAGAACGTCAAAGAAATAACCGAACAAACCATTCGGACGAACATGCTCCAGCAGTATTATTTTGTCCTTTGCTTTGAGAACTCTTTGTAGTTCGGCAAAGGCTTTTTTAGGGTTTGGGATGGAACAAAAGACGAGTGTTGCAAAGGCGGCATCAAAGGAATTATCGGGAAAAGGAAGATTCTCGGCATCGGTTTGAATTAGGTTTATTGAAGTTGTTTTGGTTTTTGCAACTTCAAGCATTTTTATTGAAATTTCACTTACAACGGCGTGTTGGCAATTTGGATAATGCTTGAAATTTAAACCCGTTCCTGCACCGATCTCAAGAATTCTGGCGTTTTCGGGCAGATAAGACAAAGTTTCCGCACGCCATTTATTGAGAAACCAATTCTCAAATGGAGCGAGTGCTTTGTCGTAGCCTTTGGCGAATTTGTCGTAGAGCATTTTTAAATAGTGGATAATGAATAATAGATAATGGATAATAAAATTTGTGAATAGAATCTTAATAATGTTCAGATATTTTATAATGCAAAAAGCATTCATTATTCACTATCCATTATCCATTATCCACTATCCACTATTATCTGATATATTCAAATACTTATGGCGAAGAAGGGAACAGTTTTAATTTGTGATGATGAAGAGATAATGCGTGACGTTCTGGAAACGGTGCTTTCCGGTGCGGGATATAAGGTTGATCTAGCGAAGACGGGCGAAGAAGCCATCGAAGCCTACGAAAACAAACCTTATGATGTCGTGTTGATGGACGTTTCGATGCCCGGAATGGGCGGATTGACGGCACTTGAAGAACTCATAAAATTCGATGAAAACGCAGTTATTTTAATGATCACGGCGTTTGCGACTTTTGATACGGCAATTTCTGCATGGGAAAAAGGTGCAAAAGGTTGTATTCGCAAACCTTTTAAGAACGAACAAATTCTTGCACTCGTTGCCAGAGGAATCAGAACACGCCGCAATGAAGAAGAGCGTGTAACTCTGCGTCAGGTGATGGCGAGTTCCGTTCAAAGAGATTCGATCATCGGGCGTTCGGAGAAAATGGACGAGATATTTCGTTTGATCGAACGGATCGCTCCGGCACGTTCGACGGTTTTAATTACGGGTGAATCGGGAACGGGAAAAGAACTTGTTGCCAAAGCGATACATCAATCAAGCGGACGTTCCGACAAGCCTTTTGTTCCCGTAAATTGTTCGAATATTCCATCCGATCTGCTTGAATCAGAACTTTTTGGTCATACGAAAGGTGCATTTACAGGAGCAGTCGGAGCAAAAAAAGGACTTTTTGAAGTAGCGGATACGGGGACTATTTTTCTCGACGAAATTGGTGATCTGCGACCTGAAACGCAAGTTCGTCTGCTTCGTGTCATTCAAGAAAGAGAATTCACTCCACTTGGCGAAACGACTCCGGTTAGTGTAGATGTTCGAATAATTGCGGCGACTAATATTGATCTTAAAGAGGCAGTTAAAAACGGTATGTTTCGTGAAGACTTATACTATCGCTTGTCGGTCGTGCCGATGGAATTGCCGTCTTTAAGAGAAAGAAAACAGGATATATTACCGCTTACCAAACATTTCATACAAAAATATAACGAGGAAAACGGACGGGAAATATCGCAAAATATATCGCCTGATGTGTTGGCTTTATTGGAAACCTACTATTATCCGGGAAATGTGCGGGAACTTGAAAATATCATTGAAAGAGCGGTTGTAATTGCTCCGACGGATGAAATTACGAGAGAATGTTTGCGTCCCGAAGTCTTAAATCCCGAACTTGCACAGGAAATGATAAAAGACAGCAGCGGAACTTCGGCAAAGATAGATATTGCTCAAGGGCTTACATTTTACGATGAAGTCAAAAGGTTTGAAATTGATTTGATTCAAAGAGCATTAGATCAAACAAGCGGACATCAATCGCGTGCCGCAAGGCTTTTAGGCTTAAATGCCACGACTCTTAATTCCAAGATAAAAAGCTATAATATATTGCCACGAAGCTAGAAAACTATAAAAAAATAGGAACTGTTTATTGTTTATAAACAGTTCCTATTTTTTATTTATCGGTAAAAATGAATTTTAAAATACATCTGCCTTAAAGTTTTTAGCTTCAATTGATTCATTAAATTTGAAGTCATTTAATTCCATTCTCCAATCGAATGCCAAGCCGCTATCATTTTCGGTAGCTTCATAAGTCAAAGTATATTTATGAGGTAATGTTAGTTTATTTACTTCTTTAAAATCGGAAAAAATTTCTACAAGTTTATATCTTTTTTCCTGTTGTCTGGCTGAATTATTAACGCCCAAGCCTTGACCGCCGGAAATTACCCGTGTGTATTCCGTTTTGAAATGTCGAAAAGTTTCGGCATCAAAATAAAGGTTAACATTCAAATCCGATTTTCTCGGACTATAATCGCATTTATAAGCTTTGATTTCATCTACAGTCTTTATTCCACCGCACTTTAATTTTCCAACCTTTTCGTCATAGTTAAGAAGTTCCCACGCCGTTGATAAAGTTCCGCCTAAAATACCGACTTTGAAAGTATCTTTATTTTCGAGCATAAAACTGCCAAGCAGAGATCTTTGTCCGGGTTTTAGAAATGCAACTGTAAATTCATTTCCATCATATCCCATTTTTTCATATGGATAATCATTAATTGGAAATCTCATACCGATCAGGTTTTTTTCTCCATCGGAAATCATTACAACTAAGCCATCTGTTTCTCCTGCGTTTCGACCTTTTGAAACAGCTTTTGCTGTTCCCGAAGCCATTATTGAAGTAATTGATTTACGAGCATCGGCTGTTCCGATCGAGTCCAGATGTTTTGCAAGAATTTCTTCAGTTTTAAGTTTATCCGTATTTGGCTTTGCCTCGATGTTTACCGCTTCAAAGACAAATGCCAGAGCGAAAACAAAGATGGTTACGAAAGTTTTAAATAAACGAGTTTTTTTATTATTCATAGCTTCTCCTTACTGATTAAAAGTTTTTCTCATTATAAAGGTTAATGATGACGAAATATTTTATTAAATTAAATTTGGTAACGGATTGATCTAAACAATCAAACAAAAAATTGTCTAATGTAAAGTTTGATGCATTAAATATATATGTTGTGCGAAAAAAAATGCAAATAAAAAAAGGTGTTGCCTCTTTCGAAACAACACCTTTGTATCTCATTTAAGAGTAAATAAACATTACACAGATTTAGAATTCTAAGCGAACTGCAAATTGCATAATGCGTGGACTATATGTACTTGTCGGCGAGATAATACCAAACGAGGTAGAATCAGCATCGAAAATAGCACTATTTTCTCCAATGAAGAAATTAGTATTGTTGAGAACATTAAATGCTTCAGCACGGAACTGAACATTAAACTTCTCACCAAATTTAGTATTTTTGATAAGACCTGCATCCCAGTTGAAATACATAGGTCCATCCAAGAAGTTTCTTGGCAAGTTTCCAGTTTGTCCCTGTTGAGCTCTAAATATTACCTGTCCGGGGAATCTCGAATCTGCTGTTGCATCAAGATTTCCGTTTATAGCCGAGCCATTCGGACCGATTACAGATGGATTAATATAATAGATTCGTCCATTTTGTTGGAATATGCCGGTTAAAGCTCTAAGCTCATCAGCGGTCAAATTTGAAACAGCTGTTTGACGAGCTGAACGACCTGTTCTATTCAAAGTTCCGTTAATATCAAAAAGAGAAATTGGAACACCTGAACTTATTTGAACGATCGAAGTAAACTGCCAACCACCAATGATCTTATTAACAAATCCACCTTGGTTTAAGAATTTTTTACCATTACCAAACGGCAAATCATAGTTTGCATTAATGTTAATGGTGTGTGTTCTATCATGATCGGCTCTTGCATATTCCAAATCTTGTTGGTTTATGTCCAAGAACGGGTCGAAACGAGCTTGTCCATCGCCTTGAATATCGGATAAAACTTTACTGAATGTATAGTTGGCTTGGAATGCAAGACCGTCAGTAAATCTTTTACGAACTTCAAATTGCAGAGCATTGTAACGATAACGACCACCATTGGTTAATAAATCAACCGGACCTGCATTCGGATTAGCCCGTAAATTAGCTCCGTTAAATCCATCTAAACCATTGATGATATAGATAAGAGCTAACTCTCCGGCGATACCTTGTTGAACGTAATCACGGATAAAATCTGCCGCTCCTAAAAGAGGTTGGATCGGAGATGTTCCAGGCAATACAACTTGTCCCGGAAGCATTGCTGTCCCCGTCATTTCGGCAGACGTGCAGCGTCTTGAATCAAGGAACTGTCCGGTTTGAGCCAAAGTGATTCGGCAATTGTTTCTGGCAATGTTAAAGTCTCGCAAGAAACCGCCGTTTTCGATTTGAACCTGATTGAAGTCATATCCTCTAACTAAACTGTCGCTACTTCCACCGACATACCGAACTTCTACTGCGGTATCAAAACCGACCT
Source organism: Pyrinomonadaceae bacterium (assembly GCA_041746235.1). Classification (GTDB taxonomy): domain Bacteria; phylum Acidobacteriota; class Blastocatellia; order Pyrinomonadales; family Pyrinomonadaceae; genus Aridibacter. The sequence continues at coordinate 19,165 of JBGTHN010000322.1, forward strand.
CTCTTGAGAAACCGACATTCCATTGGAAATTGCGTTGCATTTGAATATTTGGATCAATTGCAAAAACAGTATTAAAGAACTGACCGTTATTGACATTTCCGGTAGCAAAGCTGATCGGAGGACGTTGAAATGCCGGAAGTGTAAATCCGGGCAAGTTATTAAATCTGGCATTAATTTGAGTAGAGCCATTTTGTAAAGCACGACCCGTCAAATCTAAACCGGCATTACCACCGGCGGCATTATCCGCACTACGAACATATTCATCATTGATATATCCGACACGGAAACCACCGCGAATTACTCCGGTATTGCCGAAGAGGAATTTAGTTATGCCACCTTTGTCCTGTGGAGAATATGCAAAACTTAAGACCGGACCAAAGTTATTATAATCGGGTTTATAGAATCTACCCGGTTTTCCTGCATTGTTTCCAACAAGAACGTATCGTCCACCCGGATTAAGTATTTGGCTTCTAATCGCCTCAAAAGTATCAGCACCATTCAAATCCGGCTCCAGGTAAACCTGATCAGGATTTTCAAGCGGGCTGAAATAATCCCAACGTAGTCCAAGATTAAGTGTTAATTCTGGAGTTGCACGCCAAGAATCGCCTATATATAAACCGTATGTTTCATATTCAAATTTATTTCTTTTTGCAGTTCCAAGAGCGGGTCCTGTTGTCGGGTTCACAAAGTTTGCCGCGATACTTCCGCTTCCAACAAATCCGCCGAGTAGATAACGCAATGAATTAGCTCTTCCTCGGTCAGTTGCACTAATACCACCTGGGAATAAAGTATCAGGCAATCCCGGTGTGTTTGGATTGGCAGATGTTGTAATGTTATAGATTCCAACACGAGTGAAATTGGTTTCTGAAGCAATACGTTGAGCATTAAAATCAATACCGAAACTTAATGTGTGGTTTCCAAATGAATAGGTTGAATTATTTTGAAGCGTATATTGATCTGTCTTACGACCTTGTGCTTGGAATAGAGATTCCGGATTGGTCATAAAAGGAATTCCGCCAATAACATAATTTGTTGCGAAGTTCGGATCTTCATTGAAGAACGGATCACTTTTGGAATAAGCACCACGAATTTCATTTGTGAATTTTGAACCAAGGACACTTGTATAACTTAATAGATATGTTTCTGTTGGTCCGCCTTGATTATTTACCGGAACGACATTGAATGTGTTATCAATATCGGTTCGGTCATCGTTGTTTTTATTGTATTTGTAAACAAAGTAGAGTGAATTACGATCATTGACATCAAAATCAAATCTCATTGTAAGTGCATCTCTGGTGTCATTGTCACGTTGGTTAAATGTAAACTGCTGAGTCAATCCTCCGTTTAATACCAAACCGTTCCCTGTTCCCGGTGCTCCGTTAAGAACACGAGCCTGAATGGTCGGGTCAACTCCTGCTAAAGGACCACCGTTTGCAGCCGGAATCGGTCCGGTAAATCCAGCTCCGGTCAAAACATTTACCGAGCGTGCTATACCATCTCCTCCGACATAATTAAATGTTCCATTTCTAAACTGCTGAAGCAAGGTATTTACAGTTTTTGAAGTTTGTTGACGAAGCAAGAATCTTTCATAGTTTACAAAGAAATAAGCTTTATCTTTAATAAAAAGTGGGGTGCCAACTCCGGCTCCGGGGAGCGGAAGCGGTCCACCAATTTTTCCACCGAACTGGTTACGGTTTAAGAAAGGTCTCTTAACACCAGTGGCGTTATTGCCAAAGTCATTGGCAGCAAATTTCGAGTTACGGTTATAAAGATAACCAGCCCCGTGAAAGTCTCGACCTCCGCGTGGTGTAACTAATTGAATCTGAGCTGAACCACCACCGCCAAGTTCTGCACCTGCGTTTTGAGTGGTAACAGTAAATTCATTTGTGTCATCAACAGACGGACGATCTTGAACAAAACCACCGGTTCGGATGAAGTTATCCTGAACATTAATACCATCTCTTGTAAAGTTGGTTGAAGATGTTCTTTGTCCATTAACGTGATTACTAGCTGTTGCATTAACACCGGCTTGCAAACTCAAAAGTGAAAGCGGATTACGACCATTAATAGGTAGGTCTAGAATTTGTTTTTGGTCAACTGTATTACTCAATTCACCGTCACTTGTATTTACAATTTCAGCACCTGCTTCAACTGTTACCTCGACGCTGACATCCCCAATTTCCAATTTTGGATTTAATGAGTAGTCTTTGTTAGCATCAATTCTGACTTCATTAGCAACGAAAGTTTTAAAACCGTTTGATGTAATTCTTACGGTATAATTTCCGAATGCTAATCTTTCAAAAATAAATGAGCCTCTGTCATTGGTCGTTGTTGTTTGGGTTTGTCCGGTTTGATTGTCCGTAACGGTTACTGTTGCACCGGGCAACAAACCATCAGGACCGGAAACATTACCCAATAGACGACCTGTAGTAGATTGTGCAAAACTAACCATTGCAAATAAGCAAATCGTTAAGATTGCGAAAGTTATTCGTCTCATAAGTTTCTCCTTTAGTATTATTTTGTTTAATTAAAATGATTGGGGTTTTTACACGAAGTAAAGTCTTTTTCTGAATATAATTTTGAAAAGCAACAAAACCTTAACTTCGAGTTAAACACTCTTATAGCTGTCTAAAAAGCAAAAGTCGTTCCACATATTCTAAGACAGCACAAGCTATTGGAAAAATTACATTTAGTGGGTTTGTTGAATTTTAACTTTTTAAGTTTACGTTGGAAAATATGGATTTTATTGCCATAATTGTATTATTCAAAATCTCGTAAATTATACAAAAAAAATGGAAATAAGGGATTTTTAACGGACATTTTTCTCTATCTGAAAGCTGAAAATATTGTTTTGAATGTTATTTGTATTGTTACAAAAAACGGTTTTGGATTTAATGCCGCATTTTTAAACACTTTGACGGAAAAAAGATTTTATAGGTTTGTTAAAGTCGGTTTTTCCTTCATAATTTTGATTGTTATTCAATCATAAAAGAGGCTATACTCAAACAATATTGTTATTATAAGTAATGAATTACTCAAATTCTTCTAATTCTCAACTTTCATTATCACCGCTTGGAGCGGGTGATTTAATTGACCGTTCCGTAAGGTTTTATCGTAAGAACTTTTGGACATTTATATTGATCTCATCACCTCCGATCATTGTCGGTGCGGTTTTTCTGATTGGTTGGATGTTGTTGGCGAGGAGTCTTTTTTCGGTTAGTCCTTCAAATCCTTACGATGCTTCATTTTATCCTGTCTTTGTTTCATTGGGCGGTTTTTTTATTTGGGGAATTCAAATAATAGCCGTTTTTGTCGTGATGGGCGGTGCATCAAGAAACTTTGTCCGACACATACTTTTCGGCGAGGCAATAACTTTTCGGGAAACTTACAAAAATGTAAAAAGCCGACTTGGTGGTTTGAGTGTCGCTTCAAGTTTGCTGGTAATTCTACTTGGCATTTTTGGAATTATTTTATTTTATGTTGGCTTGATCGTTGCTTTTATCGCTATTGCAATTACTTATTGGGCGTTTGAATTTGTGCCAATAGTTGTTTTTGTTCTTTCGCTTGTGTTGGGACTTGCGACAACTATCGGCACACTTTGGTTGTTTTTTCTGGTTGTTTCAAGATTTGTATATGTTCCGCAGGTGATGTTAGTTGAAGGGCAAGGAGCATTTTCGGCAATCGGCAGAAGTGCATCTTTGGCAGGCAAAAACGTCAAGCGAGTTGCTGCACTTTTTATTTTCACATTGGTCGCAATTTATTCGGCTTTGTCACTTTTTTATGTTCCATTGCTTTGGTATGGATGGGCAAATGGTCTGGATTTTATAAGTTTTGATGCGGTTGACACTCTTCCTGCTTGGTATGAAATCACCAGTAAAGTTATTATGGAAATAAGTTTGATTTTGCTAACGCCAATTCTAATGATTGGCTTGTGTTTGCTTTATGTAGATGAGCGGGTTCTTAGCGAAGGATATGACATCGAACTTATGGCGGCTAGACGTTTGGGCGATATTCCGTCCGTTCCACAAAGCTATGTAAATCCATTACAACCGGCTTTATCAAAACAAACTTCGCCACAATCAAATCCACCATCGAATATGCCAATTGCCAACAAAACACAGACAAAAAAATCATCAAATTCGATGCTAGGATTGGATTAAATAAAAAGTAGAAAGTAAAAAGTAAAAAAATTGAGTTAATCAAATTGGATTTTTTAATCAGGCTTTAAATGATTATAAGTAAAAACAATATAAAGAAAAATTTTCTGATGACAATTTGTTGTGTCGGGATTTTTCTTTTGTTTTCGCTGACGATTTCTGCCAAGACTCTCGAAAAATATAAAGAAGACATACAACATTTAAAAAGAGATTTTGCTTCAATGCTTTCCGAAGATACGGATGATGATTTTAGGAACAAAGTTTTTAATGAAATTCCGCAATTATTTCCGGTTCAAGAGAAAATAGAATTTAACGATACAAGTATTGACGTTAATAACGAATGGTTGGCGGCGGAAATCAAACGATATAATGAAGAAACAGAGGCGGAGAAGAAAAGACTGGTTCTAACTTCAATTTATGAAAGACTTGATGCTATCGAATTCAAAATTGAAGAGGTTGAAGCATCAGTTGAAAGGCAAGCAAGTAAAGACCAAGAAAAACAAAAACTTGCGGAAATACTAAAGCGTGAAGAATATCAAAAACCTGTTGAGGAAGAAGAAAGTCTGTTCCAAAGGTTTTTGAATTGGATTGATGAATGGCTCAAAAATAATGTTCGCCCGGAAAGAGAAATGCCTTTGCCAGCCAGCAATTTCGGCGGCGTTGCATACTTTTTGCAAGTGATTCTATATATTGTTCTCGCCGGAATAATCGGTTTTTTAATTTATAAATTTGCACCATTTTTTATTAGAAAATTTAAGGGACGAGAAAAACGTGAGAAAAAAGAACGAATTATTTTAGGTGAGAAGATCGGGGAAAATGAAACTTCGAACAATCTGTTCAATGAGGCGGAAAAATTAGCCGTCGAAGGTAATCTACGAGAAGCAATTCGCAAAGGTTATATTGCCTTTCTTTTTGAATTAAGCGAACGAAAGATGATCGGTTTGACCAAATATAAAACCAATCGGGATTATCTTCGAAGCGTCCGAAAACAACGCGAACTCCACAATAATATGAATGGCTTAACATTGAACTATGAACGCCATTGGTATGGTTTCCAAGATGCTGTCGAAGAAGATTGGGAAGAGTTTAAGACAAATTATAAAGAAGCACTTAGCAAAAATTAAAGTGTCAAAAAGAATGGAGTTTTAAATTAATAGAACACGGATTCGTATATATTCGCTGATAAATGAAGCAAAAGTTACTCATATTTTTAGGACTGATCTTTCTGTTGATTATGCTCGTCGGGCTTAATGCTGTGTCCTATGTGCAGAAGGAAAAAATTCCCGACAGCGAAGATTATCCGAATCGTTCAAGTTACAATGCCGGAGCGACTGGAACTCGTGCGTTTTATGATCTATTGGCGGAAACAGGAAAAAAAGTGAGGCGTTGGCAAGAGCCTTTTCCCACTTCCGGGGAATTTGATGCGAATCAATTTTCAACTTTTGTAATTATCGGAAAAACACGGCGTGGACTTGAAAAGACAGAAGTAGAACACATTTTGGATTGGGTTTCAAAAGGTGGAAGATTGATCGTAATTGACCGCGAACCGTCGGACGAATTGATTTCAACAACATCAAATTGGAGCATTTCAAAAACTTTGACAAACAATCCGACCTTGATGGTTGATCCTTCAAACCAAAACCAGATGATTGCAGAAATAGATGCTGTTAAACCAACGCAACCGACGCTTTTTACAATGCAGGTAAATGGCGTTCAACAGTCGCGTTTTGCTTCATCCATAAATATCAAAAGGCTTTTTGATGAAGATGAATTTAAGGAAGTTGAAGAATCTGATTCAAACGAAACTCAAGGAGAAAATAATTCTTCAAACGGCGAAGCAGTAAATGATTCAACAACAACAGCATCGCCACAAGATGAAACTGGAAATGAAACGGGAAACCCGGAAGTTGACAAGATTTTCAAAACGCCCACACCAACTCCGATCGAATCGGCTGGAACGCCTTTGCCGCATATCAAAGGCGATGAAACTTATGATGTTTCCGCAATTGCTCCGGTAATTCATCTAGCGAATAAAGACACGAATTTACTGGCTGACTTTCCACTCGGAAATGGGCAAATTATCTTTTTGAGCGATCCATATATCGTTTCAAATGGCGGAATAAAATTGGTTGATAATGCCCAACTAGCCATAAATATTGTTACAGCACGAGAGGGAATTATTGCCTTTGATGAATATCATCAAGGTTACGGCAGAAATGAAAATCTCTTGTTCCAATATTTTGCAGGAACGCCTGTAATTCCGATATTTTTGCAAATTTTTTTGCTGGTCGCTTTGGTTTTCTTTTCGCAAAGCCGACGTTTTGCCAGACCTTTGCCGGATGATGAACCGAATCGGCTTTCAAAACTCGAATATGTTTCCGCAATGGCTCAACTTCAAGGGCGAACAAAGGCTTATGATCTGGCAATCGAAAACATATACACGGATTTTCGTCGTCGTGTCGCAAGGCTTGTCGGAATTGATAATTATACTGCTACTCGCAAAGAATTAGCTGAAAAAATCGCTGAAAGAGTTGATAAAGATGTCAATGAAATTGAAGACTTAATGTTCAAATGCGAAGACATTATGCACGGCGAACCAACTAAAAAGAAAGAGATCGTTCATTTAACAAGCCGTCTTCGTAAGATCGAAGAAGCACTCGGTTTGCGGCGTGGGAAAAAACGTGATTAGTGATTGATAGTTAATGTGAATCAAGATTCAAGATTCAAAATTTAAGATTCAACGCTTTGAATTTGAAATTCAACGGTTTGTCAGCGAGTTGCGGAAGTTTATTTTTGGTTTGCGGAAGTTTATTTTTGGTTTGCGGGAGTTTATTTTTGGTTTGCGGAAGTTTATTTTTGGTTTGCGGAAGTTTATTTTTGGTTTGCGGGAGTTTGAATTTCAAATTCGGAAGTGTGAATCTGCCGGCATTCCGTTAAAAAAACCTACTCTTGATTCACATAGTTAGTAATTGGTAATTGGCAGAAAGATTTATCTTCAATTAACAAAATGAATTAAAAACAAAATACCAATTACCGATTACACATATATGACATCTTCGGCTTTAATTCTATTGATTTTGCTCTTTTTCATAATGAGTGCGATCGGTGTTGTAACAGGAAGCAATTCGCTGGTCACAGTTCCGGTTATGTTTCAATTCGGGATCGAACCGAAAATTGCCGTGGCGACAAATATGTTCGGTTTGACCTTTATGAATATTGGTGCGACCTTGCCGTTTTTGAAAACGAACGTAATTGAATACAAAAAAGTTACGCCGTTGATCGGAATAACGCTTGTTGCATCGGCTTTAGGAGCAATGCTCGTCGGTTATATCACGAGTCAAAATATTAAAGTTATCGTCACGGTCGGAATGATCTGCGTTGCGGTTTTTACGCTTTTGAAACGTGATGCGGGAATTGCAAAGATCGCCGAAATTTCAACGCGGGCAACCGTTATAACTTATATTTTTACTTTTTTATTAGGCATTTACGGCGGACTTTACAGCGGCGGTTACACGACACTTTTGACGGCACTTTACGTAGCATTTTTCGGTATGACATTTACCGAAGCTGTTGCCGGAACAAAACTTATAAATGTTTTTTCGTCGGGAATTGCAACAATAATTTTCGCCTGGCAAGGTTTGATTGATTACAAACTTGGCATTATTCTAGCGATTACAATGTTCATCGCCGCATATATCGGAGCAAAAACCGTAACGAAATTAAACGACGTTTGGCTCAAAAGAATTTTTCTCGCTGTTGTGTTTTTACTGGCTTTGTATATGATTCAAGATTTTATATTTAAGATTCAAAATTGAAAAATCTTGAACTTTGAATCTTGAATCTTGAATCTTGAATCTTGAATCTTGAATCTTGAATCTTGAATCTTGAACTTTGAATCTTGAATCTTGAATCTTGAATCTTGAATCTTGAATTTATGTTAAACCATACA
>JBGTHN010000323.1:0-4324 GCA_041746235.1 Pyrinomonadaceae bacterium
TATGCCCGTTCCGTCTAATTTAAATTGTAGTTTAGAAAATGCTTTTGCCGTGTTTATGCAAAGTTCGTTGTCGCCTTCGCCACCTCTCCAAAACAAAGACTCCTTTCCGTAATAAGTCCTCGCATAATAAAAAGTTCTCGGGAGCGTGCCGTAAAGGATATTATGTTTTTCTTTTAAGCGTTGGCTGACAGGAATGTTGATACATTTTCCCTTATCAATCGCCCACCAGCCTTCCGTCCAAAAGCCGCTGTTTGTTTCAAAACCCAATACTAAATAAACTTTGTCGGGAAACCGTGAATTGCAGACATTTAAAACATATTTGGTCGAAATATTCTTAAAACGGCTATAACCGAATCTTCCACCTTGTCCGATTATTATTTTCCCCGTATCGGCAGGCAAATCGCGTGCATAAAGATATTTATCAATAACTTTTCTGACCTTGTAAATCTTTACTTTGAATTCGATAAAAACTCCTTCACGATTCCAATAAATTGATTCCCCGTTTTTCAATTCAACACATCCGATCGCAAACAGAGTGATCTCTTTCTGCTTGTGCATACAAATTTTTCTTGTCTCACCCGAATTGTTTTTAATTTCAACCGGCGGATTTGTTTCCAGACTTTGAGCCGAAACGAACTGCGTAAAAATTATATGACCGCAAATAATAGCCAACAGATAAAAAATCTTTGTCTTTTTCATGTAAATATTCCTGTATAATAAATGATTGTTTAAGTAAAAACACTCGGGAAGAGTTACGAGATGAACGGTTTTTTTTTAAAAACTTGCGTAAGAAGAGGAAGTTAAAGTTTGTAAGGAATCGGGTCTTTGAGATTTGTCTGCTCAAAACCACGCAGACGCAACGCACAGGAATCGCAAGTTCCACACGCTAAATCTTCGCTTCGATAACAGGACCATGAAAGATGGATTGGAGCATTTAATTCAAAACCTTTTTTTACAATTTCAGCTTTGGTGAGATGAATTATTGGTGTTTTAATTTTAATATTCGTGTCGGGTTTTGTTCCCGTTTCAATCGTCTTTTCAAAGCTTTGAAAAAACTCCGGTCGGCAATCGGGATAACCGCTTGAATCTTCCGCCACCGCACCGACATAAATCGCATTTGCATTTAAAACTTCCGCCCAACTCGTCGCAATTGCCAACATATTCGCATTGCGAAACGGCACATAACTTGAAGGAATTTCGTCCGATTCCAAATCCGCTTCGGTTACTTCGATATTTTTATCTGTGAGAGATGAACCACCAATTTTTGCAAGATATTCAATTGAAATATCAAGCCGTTTTTCAACCTCATAAAAATCCGCGATGTCATTAAACGCTTTCCGCTCGCGTTCTTCGGTCAATTGTCCGTATGAAATATGTAGAAATGCGATTTCATTATTTTCAGTTTTGGCAATTGCCGAAGTTACGCACGAATCCATTCCGCCGGAAACAAGACAAATTACAAGATTTTTATTAGTCATCTTCTTTCCTGAAACCAATGCAAACAAAATAAGCTAATGAATTACTTGCTAAAAACATTGAAATACTTAAAACCAAGTAAAATACTGTAATTTTAATATATGGAATATATTGCAAAAATTGTTCTGGAGTAAAAAACATAGCTGAAATATAATAATAAACGCTATAAATTATTCCGCCTAAACCAATAATTCTAAAAAACATCGTCGCAAGTTTTTCATAATGTGTCATAAACTAAACTCCGTGAACATCCGCTCCCCAAATGTATTTGTGAAGTTGTAAATTTAATCGGACTTTTAATCCGCTTCGTGAAACAGTTTCGGCGATTTCTTGTAAATTTTCAACGCCGAAAACGGGTGAAATTAAAATTTCCTTTGTTCGGTGTTGCAGATCGTATTTCGCAATAATTTCTTTGGCAAATTCCCAATCTTGCAAATCAGCGACAACAAATTTCACTTCGTCTTTTTCTTTATTTAATCTCTCTAAATTCTCCCAATGATTTCTTTCCGACTCATTCGATGCGGGACATTTTACGTCTAAAATTATCTTGGCACGTTCGTCAACTTTTTCGGTTGAAACAAATCCACCTGTTTCGATTAGAACTTCGTAACCTTTATCGCAAAGCTCTGAGATAAAAGGGAAAACATTTTTCTGTGCAAGCGGTTCGCCGCCTGTAACTTCGACCAAATTGCAACCGAATTCTTCGAGTTTCGCATAAATATCTTCAAACGAAATTTTTTCGCCACCCGTGAAAGTGTATTCCGAATCGCACCAGACGCAACGCATCGGGCAACCCGTCAGACGCACGAAACTGCAAGGTCGCCCGGCGTGCGTTGATTCGCCTTGGATCGAGAGAAAAATTTCTGTGATGCGTAAATCCATAAGAAGAATTTAACCACAGATTAGCACAGATTAATAAGGATAAGTTAAGCGGGAAAGGATTAAAAGGCTTTTGATTTGAGAGTGTTTTGGGAATTTTGAGAACAGCAAATTTTTGTATTCAAACAATGATCTTTCGAATTTTTAGTAAATTCTCTTTGAGAATATATTCGTTTGCTCCGGCACGTTTTGCCTGTTCACGCATACGATTCGTGTCGTATTTGGTAACGATCATAATTTTTGCTTCGGGATGAACTTTCATTATTTCCCGCGTTGCCGTAAAACCGTCTTTTTCCTGCATTTCGACATCCATTAAGATCCATTCGGGACAATGTGCTTCATAAGCAGCTAAAGCCTTTGCTCCGTCATCGCATTCGTGAATAGTTTCCGCCAAGTCTTCAACGACGCTTTTTATCAAGCGACGCATTGACGGATTATCTTCGACGATCAGCAAATTCTTGAGCAAAGGCTTTTTCATCGTGTCATTCGATTCCGATCCAAAGTTTATAAGTCAAAGGTTGATCGGTCGGATTGTTGACGTAAATCGCCCAATCGCCCGAAGCATTAAGGCTTTCTCTGACTTCTTCGCCCAATTGAACCGATCGTTTATTGAAATCAACTCCAAGCTGATTGCTGCTTTCAGTTACCTTGAACCAAAGCGTCTGACCTTTTTTGGCGTCGAAAAGAAACATCTTACTGCCGTTCGGTGCGATCGTTCTTTCTAAAGTCGTATCGGTTTCACCTTTTGGAATTTGAATCTGTTCGTTCTCTTCCAAGATCGGCTCAGAAGATTCTTTCGATGTGTCGGTTTCGTTTTTTTTAGCCGTTTTGGTTTTCGTTTCAGCCGCAGGTTTTTCGGGATTTGCCGTTGATTCAGCCGAATTGTTCGTTTCACTCGGATTCGCCGCTGCCGTATTTGCAGGCGTTCCCATATTTATGGTGCAAGCCGATGCAAAGGCGGCAAGCAAGATTACAATTAAAGTATATGGTTTCATATTTTTTCCTTTATAAAGTTCTTAACAACAGAATGTTTTCCGCCGGGAACGTATGCGTTTCGCTTTAGTTTCCGGCAGAAATGTGCAGTTTTCTAATAAACATCAACATACAACGTGATGGTAACTTTTTTGCGGGTTGTGTTATTGACCGTCAAACGATGATCGCCACTTTTCTTGACTTTAAATGCTTTCCGCGTTTTCGGACCCGAACTCAAAGAAATGTCCTGCAATCCCGGCTCGCTCAAAAACGCTTCGATGTCGCTGTCTTTGAAATCGTAACCGACCTCAAATCCCAATTCCTGACCTTTTTTGACATTGATAAGAAAATCAATCGAACCGTTTGCCGGAATTTCTTTAGTGATTGCCCCATTATTGTCGCCTTTAGGAATTTGGACTCTGACGGCTTTTCCGTTTTCGGTCGAGGTGTTCGAAGAACTGTCGCTTGTTTGAGGTGCGGCAATTCCTAAATCCAATGTAAATGCTTGATTAGTATTGTCGGCATTCAAAATCTGGATCATATAATCGCCAGTTTGCGGTGCTATCATCGTGAATAATTCGCCAACTGCGACTTCCTCGCCGTCAAAGTCAGTACTTAAATTTGCATTTTTTCGCTTTGGTGTAACCGTAAAAGCGATTTCCTGTCCGGCTTTCGCCCAAAAAACAAATCGTTTAGCGTCATTTGCCATCACGGATTTTTCCAAATTGACCTCGATACTGCCCGCCGGAAATTTCACTCTTTCGGTATTCGACAGACTCATATCAACTGTCTTTTCGGAAGTTTTTTTGGTCGAACTTTTTTTCGCGTCTTGGAGTGAAATAGCAATGCGAAAACTAGTTGTTTTATTGCTGTTGTTAGTAACGCTCAGAGTGTAATCTTTCGTTACTTCGATCTCCATTTCAAACGGATCGGCATTCGGTTCAACCGAAAACTTTCCCAAATCCATCGAACCTTGATTGGTATCGTCAACCATACT
>JBGTHN010000324.1:0-5279 GCA_041746235.1 Pyrinomonadaceae bacterium
TAAATTAAAAGCGGATCAATATTGTAACGTCTGCAAGAATCAACAATATATGTATCTACCACAGGGTCGCCCGTTGTAAATCCACGCATTTCTTGATTTGTTCCCATTGCTAGTTTCGAACCCGATGTATATGAGACATTAGACTTATTGTTTAATGCCATCCCATCATCTACATTCATCGTTTTGGAACTTTTTATCTCTTTTTTGGTCGTCGTGCTTCTTGAAGAAACTATCGGTTTGACCGTTGGAGTGGCTACTTGAACTCCGCGAGAAGTATCAAAATTATCAAAAACTCTTGAACGGCTTTGAGAAAATAAAGTGGAACTTAAAAGTAGGGTAAAAATAATAAGGGGAAAAATTTTTCTCATAATTTTTTGTTTGTTATCTTTTCTTAAATTTAAGAGATGGGGACGGGGATAAAAATTTTTTGTTTGTTTTTGTCGGCTTGCTAAACGAATGTTTTATTCGCTCACTAATAAAATAAAAAACTAATAACCGGATAATTCCACAAAAAGTTTTAGTTTTGTTTAAACTTTTTTAACTTTTGTTCGTGCTGTTTTTGTTCTGAGTCTGTAATTTTTAGACTTCTTGCCAAAAGTCTGTTTATATCGTATATTTATGCCAGTTCCACATAAAATTAAATTAAACAAAGGGTTTATTATGCTTGAAGATAGATCGAAAATGTCCCCTAAGACGACTAATCTTTTCATCTTAGAAGGCAAAACGGATTTTTTACTTATAGGATTATTTTTCTTGGTTTTAGCTTTGTTTCTGCTTTTATATTCTTGGAAATAAACGCTAATAATCAACTCACAGATGTCTTCACAATATAACTCTGTCTTTTTTACTTCATAGATTTTCCAAAATCATATATCTTAATAAATTATGTTTTACCTTTCGCAGGTTTTAGGTCGTCCGATTTATAGCGTCGGAGGCGAAGCAATTGCTACTGTAAGAGATATTGTTGTTCTTTATGGAAAAGAAGAATATGCACCTGTTCTCGGATTAGTCGCACGTTATCGCCGCCGTCTGTTTTTTATGCCAAGCGAACGCATAAAAAAAATTGAAGTAGAAGGCGTTCAATTAAAATCGGATATTTTAGACTTAACTCCTTTTTCGAGACGCGAAGGTGAAATTCTTCTAACGAAAGATGTTTTGGATAAACAACTCATTGATATTGATGGCAAACGAGTTGTAAGAGTGAATGACGTTCAACTAATTGAAGTAGGAAATAAATGGCGTGTTGCCGGTGCAGATGTAAGTTTGCAAGGGTTTCTAAGACGTTTGATGCCCGCTGGATTTTATGGAAGTCAAAAACCAGTCGAACTCATTGATTGGGCGGACGTTGGTTATTTGGCAACCGATTCAAAAACTGTAACGGTTCAGTTAAAATCTTCAAAAGATAAATTATCAAAACTCCATCCCGTCGAAATTGCTCAACTTGCTGAAGCACTTTCACCGAATCATCGCACGGATATTGTCGGTTCTTTGGATGACGAGATCGCCGCTGACACACTTGAAGAAATGTCCACGGAAAATCAAGCGAGAATTCTTGAAGACCTCGACGAAGAGCGTGCCGCTGATCTTTTGGAAGAAATGTCGCCTGATGATGCGGTTGATGTTTTGGAAGAGATGGATGATGACAAAGCACAGGAACTTTTCAATCTGATGGAAGATCACGAAAAGGTTGATGTTGCGGAGTTGATGTCTTACGAAGCAGATACGGCAGGCGGTTTGATGACAACAGAATTTGTTGCAATTCCGCAAAATCTAACCGTTGGACAAGCCATAGATCATCTGCGGCAAATGGCTCGAACCCCACATATGATCTATTACATTTACGTAACCGAAAACAAAAACTCCCGAAAAATGGTTGGAATCACCACACTTAGAGTTTTAATCTTAGCCGAACCCGACAAAAAAATAAGTGACTTAATGCGAACTGATTTTCAATCCATCAGTCCAAACGAACCATCCGAAGATGTAGCACTAAAAATTGCTGAATATAATTTGCTTGCTTTGCCAATCTTAAATGATGAAGGCGAGATTTTAGGAATTGCCACAGTTGATGATGCGATGGAAATTCTTTTACCGAAGAGATTTGATTAAACTTTTTTTGATAAACCGATTTTCTTGATTAAATCTTCAAAACGATAATCGGCTCGCAACTTATCAACCATCGGTTCAACATTTAGAAAAAGCATAAAACCCGAACGCTCTTCAAAAGCCTTTTCGAGTAATTCAAATGTTTTATCAATTTCGCCCAAGCCTAGATGAACCATTGCAAAATTATATGCGGGAACATATTGTGTTTTGGAAATCTCTTTTAGCTTTTGCAAAGTTTCCGAAGCCTTATGTTTCATTTCTGCAACTCCGTAGGCATAACCTAAATAAGTTTCGTAAGCGATATTTCCGCCTGATAATTCCGAAGCAGTTTCTAAATTCTCAATTGCTTTTTCGTATTCGCCTTTTTGTAAATATATAAGTCCTAAATTGCGGTATGCAAAAGTCGTTTGTTTATCTAATTCGAGAGCTTTTTCGCATTCACTGATCGCTTCATCAAATCTGCGTGCAAAATAATATCCGTAGCTCAAACTTATGTGCGAAAATGGCGAAAGCGGATCGAGTTCGAGAACTTTTTTGCATTGTTCAATAGCTTCCTCGTGTCGTCCAAACGCTTTTAGACAAAATCCGTAACCGTCATGAGCGTTCGGATAATTCGGACTTAATTCAATGGCTTTTTTAAAATGTTCTTCGGCTTTTGAAAAATCGTATTCATACAAAAGGCTTGTAAATCCAAGCGAACAATATGCTTCGCCGAGTGCTCCGTCTATTTCCAGAGCCTTTAACGCCGCCGCTTTTGCTTTCGGATAGGCTTCGACCGGCAACCAGCCGCCCGTCGAAGAAGCCAGAAATCCGTAAGCCTCCGCCAATCCCGAATAGGCGAGTGCATAGTTTGGATCAAGATCAATTGCTTTTTGGAAAAGTTCGATTCCTTTCTTTATCCAAATTTCCGTGCGTTTGGTCGTAACGAAATATCTTCCTTTCAGATAATAATGATAAGCCTGTGTGTTTTCAGTATAATTTTTTACAAGTTGTCCCGTGTGTTCGCCCGAAACTTTCAAACGCAGATTGTTGCTGATGTCGCTGGCAATTTCTTCCTGCAAAGCAAAAATATCTTTCATTTTATGGCGATAATGTTCGCCCCACATTTGCGATTCATTCGGTATATTTATCAATTCGGTATTAACAATCAGAGATTCGCCGACCTTTACTATTTTCCCTGCTAAAACTGCACAAACTCCTAATTCTTCACCGATCTTCTGCGGATCGTCTTCGCAACCTTTGTAGCGAAAAACCGTGCTTCGCGGGATAACACGCAAGTTTGGAACGGTTGATAAACAATTGATAATTGATTCGGTAATTCCGTCGCTCAAGTATTCTGCATTTGCATCATCGCTCCCATTTATCAACGGCAAAACCGCAAGAGAATCAATTCTGTCAATTTCCTGATGGTTAAAAAAGAGTTTGGTTGAACGAAGATCATTGGACGAAAATAATACTGTTTCTTGTTCCGAATTTATTTCGTTAGTGCTTGTGATCGTCGCAATGTCCGGCAATTCTCCCGAATCTTTCGCACGTTTTAATTCCGTTTGAAAATCAATTTTTTGTTTGTGTTTTCTCAAATCATCAAGCAATTCCTTAACGGTCTGAAAACGATCTTCACGTTTTTTGGCAAGCACTTTTTTAACACATTGTTCAAACTCTTTTGGAATATGATTTCCGTATTCGATGATAGATCTCGGCTCATTTTGCAAGATCGCCGCGATCACATCGCTGACCGTTTCACCTTCAAATGGAACTTTTCCGCAAATCATTTCATAGATCACAATTCCCAAACTAAAAATGTCGCTCCGTGTATCAACTTCCAAACCTCTCGCTTGTTCCGGCGACATATAATTTGCCGTGCCGAGAATCATTCCGGGATTTGTTTTTGCCTCAAAGATATTTGCCAATTCTTCATCGTCTTTGAGAGAATCTCGCTCGGTTAATTTCGCCAAACCGAAATCCAAAACTTTCACATATCCGTCGCGTCTGACCATTATGTTTTCGGGTTTTATGTCCCGATGCACAATGTTCGCTTCGTGAGCCGCAACTAATGCACTCGAAATTTGAACGGCGATGTCCAAAACCTTTTCTAAACTTAAAGACCTGTTTTTTATATACGAGCGAAGTGTATTGCCTTCAACAAATTCCGTAGCGATATAATTAACATCTTCAACTTTTCCGATGTCAAAGATCGTCAAAATATTCGGATGATTCAAAGCCGAAGCCGCATAGGCTTCACGCATAAATCTTTCGACCGCCGGAGCATTTTTGGTCAGATCTTTCGGCAAAACCTTGATTGCAACATCACGCTTCAAACGCGAATCGCGGACGTGATAAACTTCGCCCATTCCGCCCGAACCGATGGCGGATATTACTTGATAATTTCCAAATTTTTGACCAATATTTAACACGATTTAATTTAAGAAGAATTATAGCATTGTTTCATCTATGAAACAATGTTTCTTATACAATCTTTAGAATTATTTTTCTATCTGCTATTCTTCATAAACAGTTGAAAAAATATTTCAAGATAATTTATCGTGTTCAGAGTTCAAATTTCAATTTGTAGCAAACGGCGAGCGAATCAAGACTTTTGCCGGAGCGTTGTCATCTGAAAATTTGAGTTTCAAGAAAACAACGTAAGTTTCCGCCTCGCTTCGCTGATTGGAAACGGCAAGATGAATTTTGAACTCTAAACGCGAAACAAAATCTTTAATCTCTTTTGCAAACTTGCTTACAAACATTTTAACCTTTTTAGAACAACAATGAAAAAATCCAATAAAGAATACATTCAAAAAATATCCGAAAAATTCAAGCAAAATGCAATACCAAAAAATGCCGTTCCAATGAAAAAATATATGAAAGGTCATTTTGAATTTTTCGGTATGAAATCGCCTGAACGTAAAGTTATTTTGAAAGAGTTTTTTATCGAAAACGGTTTGCCCGACTTTAAAGATTTGAGCGAAATTGTCTTAAAATTATTCGATCTGCCAGAACGGGAATTTCATTATTTTGCTATCGAACTTTGCGGAAAATTTAAGAAAAATTGGACGGAAGAAACGCTTTCATTATTTGAAAAAATGGCAACTACAAAATCCTGGTGGGATTCGGTTGACTACATAAAAAGCATCTGTTTCAAAGATTATTTTTTGAAATTTCCCGATGAGCGT
>JBGTHN010000325.1:0-3032 GCA_041746235.1 Pyrinomonadaceae bacterium
AATTTCCTGCAGTCGTTTGCTTCAAAACAATCTATAAAATCATCGCGTCCCAAGCCTTTTGAACATTCCGCTAAGAAGTAAATTGTTCCGCCATCAACGCAAGCGTGCGAAGCCATTTCTAATGCTTTGTGTGCTTGTATAAGATTCAGATCATGTGGATCTCCGCCGCAACTTACGATAACAATATCACGTTTTTCTTTTATTTTTATCGTGTGATCTTTCGCGTAAATTTCGCAAACCTTTTCGTGGGAAGTTTTCCAATCTCCGCAATACAGATCAACTAATTTGCCTCTGTCATTGACAATCGTATTTATCGCAAATGTCGGCGAGATTTTCTCGACGATTTCGATAAAGGCTTCGTGAACCGGATTTCCTGCTAATTTTCCGACTTCAACACCGACGCTTCTATCTAAATTTTCACAATCAAAAGCGAGTTTGTGAGTTCCCGAAATCGTTCTTGAACTGCCAAGTCCGGGACAGACAAGTTTTCGTCCGCCTGTAAAACCTGCGAAATAATGAAAGTTGATTCCGCCGATCAAAATCGTGTGATCGTATTCTTTTAATTTTCGATTGAGTTCGATAGCAATTCCATTTGAAGTTTCGCCGAGTCTGATAAATTGAACCAAATCTCTGGCGTTATGATCGAAAGTTTTGATTCTCTGAGCAATAAACGGCGTTAGAATTTCTTTTTTTTCTTCTTCAGTAACTTTGCGATGGATTCCTGTGGCAAAAATTATATTTATCTCAAAAGGCATCGTTCCATTGGCAATAAGCCGACGAACGAGCAAATTTATAACTTGTCCGCAAGCGATCTTTCGGGTTGCGTCGGGAACAACAATTAAAACAGTTTCATTCGGTTGAACGATCTCTTCGATAGTTTTTGAATCAATCGGGTTTTCTAATTTTTCACCGATCTCGATATCGGAAAGCGGAGTTTTCGACTCAGTTTTACCGAGAATTTCAAATTGATCTTCATCAAATGTAAAGGGAATTTCGGATTTTCCGTATTTGAGATTAATTGTCGGCATATTTATTTTAAGTTTGATTGTTCCAAAGGTTCAAAACAATTTGCTCCCGAAAAACACGGATGCGGATTTTCTTTTTCGTCGGAGGCTTTTTCCATTTGAATCGTTAGATGGTCTATGCCGAATTCGTCGTGCAACTTTTCACGCACAGTTTGAAGCAGATTGCTCGGTGAAACGCTATCTAAATGAACGATGTGAACGCTCAGAGCTTCCATTCCAGAAGTTATTGTCCAGACGTGCAGATCGTGAACATCTTGGACGTTTTCCATTTTCAAAATACTTTGTTCAACCGCCGTCAAATTGATATGCGAAGGTGTTCCTTCCAACAAAACATTGACCGATTCACGGATCAATTTCCACGCTCCGTAAATTATTATCAAACTTATCAAGACACTAACAACCGCATCCGTCCAAAGCCAACCGAATGCGATTATCAAAAGTCCCGCACCAATCGCCGCCACCGAACCGAGTGCATCGCCCATTACGTGAAGCCACGCACCACGCATATTTAAATCGTGTGCGTGATCGCCATGAAGCAGATATGCGGCGATCAGATTTACAATCAGTCCTCCTGTTGCAACGACCGTTAAACCTAAGCCTAAAATTTCTGGCGGATTTGACCAACGATCATACGCTTCATATATCACCCACAACGACAGCAAAACAAGTGCGATTCCATTTACAAATGCGGCGAGAATTTCCAAACGATAATAACCGTAAGTTTTATGAGGAGTTGCCGGACGCGTCGCAAACCAGATCGCCATCAATGTCAGCGAAAGTGCGGCAACATCGGTCAACATATGTCCGGCATCAGCAAGCAACGCTAAAGAATTCGTCAACCAACCGCCGATTGCTTCCGCAAACATATAAACAGACGTTAAACCCAACGCGATTTTCAAATTACGCATCGCTTTCGGGTCGCGTCGTTCGCTGTGTTTATGTGAATGTCCTGCTCCGATAAAATTTAACCTCAAATTTACTACGAAATATACGAAAAAAGAAATACGAAATAAGACGAAAAAAAGACTGATAAAAATAAATTATTTGATTTTGATAAAAGAACTTTTCGCAAATTTTCGTGGACTTATTTTCGTGTTTTCGTAGTTAAGTCTTTTTTACTTTTGATTCAACCTAATCAAATAATTCCATTTTCTATTTTATAGAGAAAAAGCGGATATTGAAAATATCAACATCCGCTTTTGTTTAAGACTTGAGTAAAATTAGTTTGTCTTTACTCTTTTTTCTCTGCATCGGTCGCAGCTTTTTCTCCTTCTTTAACAAGGCGAATTGAAGTTTTTCTGTCTTTTGCACGTTCTTCGTCAGACGCAGATTCGTCAACTTTAGCGAATTCTTCGCCGTAGCCTTCCGCTCCTGTAACTTGAGCTCCGACACCTGCTTTGGCAAGTGCGGCTTGAACTGCTTTAGCTCGTTTATCAGACAGACTCTTATTCGCTGCATCGTCGCCCTTCTTGTCGGTATATCCGCCGATCTTGATCTTAAGTTCGGGATAAGCCTTCAAAATTGTAACAATGTTATTCAATTGACGTTGCGACGCAGGTTCAAGTTCTGTTGAATTGAATTTGAAATTTAGGTCGTCAAAATCGAACCACTTTTCTTTCAATGTATCATCAGTTGCATTTTTGTATTCATCCGAACCAACGAATTTGATTAATTGATCTTCGATTCCGCCAGTAAATGCTTGAAGTTTTGTGCCGTCTGGAAGAGATACTTCACTAAGTTTTCTCTCTGCATTTCCTTCGCCCCCAGTTGCTCCCGGTAATGTCCAGCCTTCGCCAAACAGAGATTTTAATTGAGCCATCGCGGCATCGCCTAAACCTTCCGCTTCGGTAACTTTATTTCCGACGAATGCTAATGTTCCTGTCTTCCAATCTTTCAAATTCGTAAGCATTTTGCCAAAGTTATCCCACCAATTCGGACCGAAATCTTTTGCATTAGCATCAACTTTCAATCCGTCGAAATTAACATTTCCTTCGCCCAATTCAGCAG
>JBGTHN010000326.1:0-6876 GCA_041746235.1 Pyrinomonadaceae bacterium
AAATAAAGATATAAAGCATCGCAACTGCTGAAGATTTGATCGTTGGCACAATTAAAAGCATCAAGGCGGCACTTCCCGCAATTCCGTGAACCATTCCGATCAATATCGCACGCGGGCTGAACTTCATAAAGTGGTGCGTTACTTCCGCTTTTTCCTTTTCGTGAGTGTGTATGTGTATGTGCTGATGCCCTTCGTGTTCGTGTTCGTGGATGTGAATCTTTTCCTTTTGCCAAAGTTTGCGGAGTGCGTTCAAACCGAGAATCACAAGCATCACGCCAACACCTGCTTCAAGTCTTGATTCAAGCGATTCGGAAATTTGCAACTTCAAAAAGATCACCAACGCACCGATTATCAAAAGCGTGATCGTATGACCAATTCCCCAAAATCCACCAACAATCGTCGAACTTAAAAGATTTTTTCGCTCGGCAACGATCGTCGAAACTGCCGCCAAATGATCGGCTTCAACGGCGTGTTTCAGACCAAGCAAAAACCCGAAAATTAAAACTGCAAATGTTGATAATTCTGCTGTTGGTTCCATAAAAAATGTTCGTTAATTTGGACTGACAAATCTATTATAACCGGTTTTAGCCAGTTTGATATTCAGTCTTAAAATTTATCTTTTCACTCGTTGCAATTTTCTCACCTTGCTTTTGAATCGAATGAACTTTCCAATCTTCAATTGCTTCAGGAAAATCTGATCGAAAATGTCCGCCACGGGATTCTTCACGCCATAGTGCCGCACGAGTTACGAGTTTTGCAAGCGTTACAAAATTCATCGAAGCATTCGATAAATTTGCCTTTGAGATTTGCTCAAACTCACTCAAAGCCCTTTGCATAGACTCTTCATCACGCACAATTCCAACTCGCTCCCACATCACACGCTTAACACGCTTACTAACCGCCGTCGCAATTTTTTCAGACTTTGGACTTTGGACTTTGGACTTCGGACTTTCTTCAATTTTGAATTTTGAATTTTGAATTTTGAATTCCGCATTATCTTCCGATGCGGAAACGCCCGCTCTTGCTCCGAAAACTAAACCTTCAAGCAAAGAATTTGAAGCGAGACGATTCGCTCCGTGAACGCCTGTGCAAGTAACTTCGCCCGCCGCATATAATCCTTGAATTGTCGTTCTGCCCCAAAGATCTGTGCGAACTCCGCCCATTGTGTAATGTGATGCAGGCGAGACGGGAATTTGATCCGTTGCAATATTCAAACCGAAATATTTGCAAGTGTCGTAAATTTTGGGGAAACGATGTTTTAAGAATTCTTCGGTTTTGTCGGTGATGTCTAAATAAACTGTCCGAGTTCCCGTTTTTCGCATTTCAGAAACGATCGAACGGGAAACTATATCTCTCGGAGCAAGTTCCAAACGCTCATCATAATCTTCCATAAACCGCTTTCCGTGAGCATTTCTAAGAATCGCACCTTCGCCACGCATTGCTTCTGAAAGCAGAAATCTCGGTGCATTTTCCAAATTGAGTGCCGTCGGATGAAACTGCACGAATTCCATATCGGCAAGTTCCGCACCCGCAAAATACGACATCGCCATTCCGTCGCCTGTCGCAACCGGAGGATTTGTCGAATGCTGATAAAGTTGCCCCGCACCGCCTGTGCATAAAATCACAGCTTTCGCAAAAATATCTCTCGGAGCTTTTAAGATCGGGTCTAAATATTTCACACCGACGCATCTTCCATCTCGGACAATAAGGCTTTCCGTATGCGAAAACGGCAGAAGATTTATCAATTTTTCCTGTCTTGCACGAGCAACCAAAGCACGAACAATTTCCTTTCCTGTCGAATCTCCATGAGCGTGTAGAATCCGTCTGCGGGAATGTGCTGCTTCTCTCGTAAAAACCAATTTGCCACCTTCACGGTCAAATTCCGTTCCCCATTCGATCAATTGTTTGATATATTTTGTGCCTTCGACAACAAGAGTTTCAACCGCTTTTTCATCGCACAAACCTGCACCTGCAATGAGCGTATCATCTTCGTGAAGTTCGGCGTTGTCATCATCTGATAAAACAACCGCAACTCCGCCTTGAGCCCATTCTGTATTTGAATCGCTTGTTTTTGATTTTGTCAAAACCGAAACTCGTCCACCTGTTTTCGCCAGTTCAATTGACGCACGAAGTCCCGCAATTCCGCTACCAATCACAATAAAATCTGTTTCTAAAGCCATTAGATAAATTTTGAACTTTTAGACTTAAAAACACAAATTGCCTTGACATCTACGAAACTTTTCGTAGATAATGTTTTCAATGAAACAAAAACCTACAAAATCCGAACTCGAAATTCTTTCCGTGCTTTGGGAAAACGGCGAAATGACCGTGCGGGAAGTTTTTGAAGCGATAAATTTGCAGAGAAAATCGAGTTATACGACCGTTTTGAAAATGCTTCAAATTATGTTTGATAAAGGTTTGGTTGAGCGAAATGAAGACAAAAAAGCTCACGTTTATATTGCCAAGATCAAGCAAAACGAAACGGGAAAACAGATGTTAAATGAAGTTATGAACAAGGTTTTCGGCGGTTCGGCATTGAGACTCGTTCAGCAAGTTTTGGAAAATGAAACAACAAGTGCGGAAGAAATGAGTGAGATTCGGGAATTAATTATGCAAGCAGAATTGGAGGCGAAGGATAAATAATGTTTTTGGAAGTTTTGGAAAATTCGTCGTTAGTTGAAAATCTTGCGTGGACACTTTTGCATTCGGTTTGGCAGATTGCTTTTGTTGGGTTTTGTTTATTTGTAGCTTTGCGGTTTCTCTCAAAATCGAACGCAAATTTGCATTATTTTGTTTCGGTTTCGGCTTTAATTTTGGCTTTGATCTTGCCAGTTGTTACATTTTTTTATGTTTCAAACTTCTCTTTTTATTCAAATAATAATCAGACATTTACGACAACAAATTCTGAAATAATTGGTCAGGATCAAATCCAAATTTCAGATGATACTTTTATAAATGGTCAAGAAAGTTCTAATGCAAAAAAGGCAGAAGCATCAAGTTCAATAAGCATCTGGCAGAATAGTTTGAAGCAATATTTTTCTGCATATTCGCCGATCTTGGTGGCATTTTGGTTTATCGGAATGTTGCTTTTTTCAATACGTTTATTTGGCGGTTTTTGGCAACTCCGTCGCGTCAAAACTAAAGAAACTTTTGAACCAAATGATGCGTGGCAAACTAGATTTTCTATTCTTTGCGAAAATCTAAACATCAGGCAAAACGTAAAATTGCTTCAATCAAAATTGGTCAAATCGCCGATGGTTATCGGTTGGATAAAACCCGTTATTTTAGTTCCTGCCAGCGTCTTTTTGCAGATGGACGTAAATCAACTTGAAACGATCATCGCCCACGAATTAATGCACATCAGGCGTTTTGATTATCTGGTTAATTTTGCACAAAGTTTTGTGGAAATTTTGTTTTTCTATCATCCGTGCGTTTGGTGGATTTCAACAAAAATTCGACAAGAACGAGAATGTGCTTGCGACGATGCAGTTTTGCAAAGTTTAGAAAATGCACAATTTACTTATGCCAACGCATTGGCAAATTTAGAGGCGTTTCGTCATACAGCGAAACAAAACGAACCGCAATTCAGTGTTGCGGCAAATGGAGGAAAATTAATGAATCGAATAGAAAGAATAGTAAAAAAAGAAACCAAGAGGAGCGAGGTGCAAAATTCACTTTGGTCGGCGAGTTTGACATCTATGCTCATCTTGGCATTCCTAGTATCTGTATTTTGGGCTAATGCACAGGCAGATGTCAATCAAAACCCGGATTGGAATTTTAACAGTCAAAGACGAATGGCGGTCGGATTCGTAGCGATTCCGCCGAATTATAAAGGGGAAATTGATAAAAGTTTTGACGAAACGGCTAAAATTCTAATTGAAAAATTACAGAAAAACAAAGTTCCCGCAGTCGGTTTTGTGCAAGGTTCACGGATGGTTGAATCACAATATGTAAAACCCGCAAAAAATGAATTAGTTAAATTCAACCATCAAAAAGCTGACATTGTGCGTATGTGGCGGGACGCAGGTTTAGAAGTCGGAGTCGGTAATTACAGACATCTGAGCTTTTATAATACCGATTACAAAGATTACGTTTCAGACCTTGAAAGTAACATCCAAATTGTTAAACCGATTTTGGCAGAAACCAATCAGAAAATTAGATATTTCAGTTATCCATATTTAAATACAGGAAAAGATATTGAATCGAAAGTCCGTTTTGAACAGTGGCTTTCGGAAAATGGTCTGAAATTTATTCCATACACTTTTGATAATCAAGAATGGCTTTATTCTTATGCTTACGATGTTGCCAGAAAACAAAATAATTCTGAAATGATGGAGCAAGTCAAAGAAGAATTTCTTGATTATATGGGAAAAATGGTCGTGCATTATGAAGGTTATTCAAACGATCTGTTCGGAAAAGAAATTCCACAGACCCTTGTTTTAACGGCAAGTCGTCTGGTTGCTGATTCAGCGGATGAATTATTCGGGATGTTCGCAAAACGCGGTTATGAATTTGTTCCGATGGAAGAGGCTTTGAATGATGAAGCCTATAAGCAAAAAGAAACATTTACGGGACGTTCGGGAATTTCTTGGATGGAACGATGGGCAATCACAAGCGGGAAAAAACTTCGTGAAGAACCGAAGGTTAATCAGGAGATAAATAATACTTGGCAAAACAGAGATATGCAGGTTTCTCAAAAACAACTGCCGCCACCGCCTGCTCCGGCGATTGCACCAACTCCGCCACCGAAAACACCAAAGCCACCAAAACCACCGAAACCGCCTGCGGATGCACCAGCACCTTCGTCACCGCCGTCGCCACCTGCTCCGCCGTCGGCACCTGCTCCACCGGCACCGCCTGCTCCACCGTTTTCACGGAATTAAATGAATATAAAATACAATTGAGAAATATATTTTGATGTTCAAATGTAAAAAGACCTTTGACTTGTTAAACAAATCAAAGGTCTTTTTATGTTAAGTTACAAAAACTTTTTTTATTCGCCCGAAGGAATTGTAAGTTCTTGTCCCGGGAAGATTTTGTCCGGGTCGTCTAATTTATCGCGGTTGGCTTCAAAAATTGATTGCCAGCTAATGCCATAATTTGAACCGATCTTGCTCAAGCTATCGCCTGATTGAACCGTATATGTTGTCGAAGATGATTCCGGTGCATTCACATTCAAAACCAAATCGCCTGCACGATAATCAGGATCAATTTGTGCATATTCATCCCAAAGTTGTTGTTTAGCTTCGGCACTCGGAGCATTTCCTGTAATGTGCAAAACGTCGTCGCCTTCGTTCACGTTCAAATCTGAAACGCCGACGCTATTAGCTAAATCGATAAGTGATTGATATTTATCTACTAACATTTTTTATTTCCTCCCTGATTACTTCTTGCCAAGTTGATTTTCAACTTTTTTAGCTCCGGCTTCTTGGGCTACTCTCACGCATTCGCCAAATTTTGCAGAAGCAACCGTTCCGCGTAATGTAGCAACACCCTCTTTAACTTCAACTGTCGCACCATCACAACCTTTCGCCTTCAAGGCATCTTCGACCTTTGTTTTGACCGCTGAATCATCACCAGAAGCCATTGGTGGTGGTGGTGGTGGTGGCACGGTTACATCATTTTTTACCGATTTCATTCCGTCCACTTTAGCCAAAGTTTCGGCTTTTGTTTTTGCATCATCACTTGCAACTACGCCCGTGAGTGTCGCTTCGCCATCTTTCACAGCAACTGAAACGCCCGCAGTAGTAGGATCACCTTTAAGTGCGGTTTCAGCCGCAGTTTGTAATTCAGCATCGCTTTTTCCACCGCAAGCTCCAAGTAAAAGAACGATAGTCAAACTTAGAACTGTTAAAAATTTAATTTTCATATTTCCTCCTGAAAATAACTGTAATTATTATGTTTTTGCTTTTGGGGTATTTATGAAAGCACAAAAATTTCTTAAATTTTAGAAAACCTAATTTGTTTCGCTTTCAATTTTAATTAGTTTTCCGAAATTACTTTGATATTTATCATTTGTCAAATTATTTTAAAGTATTTTTTTTTATTTTCAACTTATATCCGCAAGAAAAATCTCTATAGCTATTTGTTTTGCTACTTCAAATGAATTATGTCCGGGATTGATAACAAAATGCCAATCTGCCAAACAATAAAGTTTTTCTCGTTCTTCAAAAAGTTTTCGTGCCTGAGACTTATTTTTTACAAGCGGTCGTGTCCGTCTTGAAAAACGAATATTTCGCCAACAATGCTCAAAAGTTGATTCAAGCCAAACCGTTACACATCCGCAATCTTTTATCATTTCGCGGTTTTTTTCGGTCGTCCAAGCACCACCACCTAAAGAGATTATTTTTATATTGTCTTTATTTAAAATCTTACACAAATTGTTTGTTTCGACCTGACGAAAAACTTCTAAACCGTCTGTTTCAACTATTTCGGGGATTTTGCGAGCTTCTTCCTTTTCGATAAAATCATCAAGGTCTAATCTTTTTTCTCTTACAAGCGAAGACAGATGGCGTGCAACGGTAGTTTTTCCAACGCCCATAAAACCTGTGAGAACAATTCTTTTGTCTGGTTTTTTCATTTATAAGTTCAGTAAATCCAAATTCGATAATTTAGCTAATAAATTAAAGAGAAAATAAGAAAATTGTCCACAGATGAACACAGATAAACACAGATAGATTTGTTTTGATTATATCAGTCATCAAGGATTTTACGGCTTTTATTTTATTTTCTAAAAATCAAAAAAAATCTGTGTTTATCTGTGTTCATCTGTGGATAAAAAATTTCATTCAACATTTGGATATACTGAAGTTGTTCATTTTACTACATTTTGCAAGACTTGAAAAAAATCTGGAAACGAAACTTTTGCACAATCGG
>JBGTHN010000327.1:0-11805 GCA_041746235.1 Pyrinomonadaceae bacterium
GCGGTTTACAAAAAACGCATCCCACGCGGCACGTCGCATATTTACACACTTCGGGCGAAAGAAGGTCAAAATATGACCGTTATTTTAACGACCGGAAATCAAACTTCTTTCACAGTTTACTCAACCAACAGCGGAGTCCTCGAAGGTGCGGACGGCGAAACAATGTGGCGTGGAATGCTTGATGATACAGGCGAATATCAGATCGTCATCGGGACGGATAAAACCGCAAATTATACTTTGGAAATTTATATCAAATAGATTTTTAGTAGTGTTTAGAGTAACTCTTTATGAATTGCCGTCGTGTTTTAACCGACGGATACAAGTAGAAAACAAAACAAAGGCTTTAGCCAAATATCAAAAAAATATCAATCATCCGAATAAATTCAGTTATTGAAATTGATTGATATTTTTTGCCGCGAACTTTCGCGTTAATAATTGAGAGCAATTTTATACGACGTGTTTGGTTGAAAACAGAGAAATTATCTTTTCCAAATCCATACAGAGTTATACATTCCGCAAACTTACCGCTTTTATTCTAATCATTATCTTCAACAATAAATTCCCTGATTTTTCACAAACACGTTGGTCTTTATAAACCAAAAACCAATCAGGTATTTTCAAATATTTTTTTTACTGAATACCCGACATTTCAGCTTTTGAACTCCTAAGAACTGGTACTTTCAAAAAAAATCTACAATCTTGCGACACTATCTTTTCAGATTTTCCGCGTTATATATCGGAGGTTGATTCTATTGTGATTAAAGCAGATCTATTACAACGGAATCCGATGAATCGTAATTTATTTTTTGTGTCAGAGAGAAGAAAAATTATGTTTAAAATTCGATATTTTTTTATGCTGTTGTTGACTGTTATTTTATCGGCGTTTTCCTGTGCGGCTCAGATCGGAGATGCACCGATTGAGGCGATCTCATTTCAAATTGATGATCGCACCGATTATGTGAACGTGATGAAAAATGAATTGCCGGTGATTCCTGCATTTCCTGCCTTATCAAAGAAAGCGGGTTATGTTCGCGGCTACGTTAAAAATACGCTCGGCGAACCAATTGTGGGTGCGAAACTCGGTTTGAAATCTGCTCGAATTTACGACGCATACATTGCCGCTTCCGCTGAAACCGACACAAAAGGTTTTTACGAAATCAAAATTCCGACGGGCGGTGCCAAATTTGATTATGCCGGATTAACACGCGACATCGGACGCAGCGAAAAAGCCGCTGTCGGACTTCATCCAGCGGATGGTGATTTGAGCGAAAGCTATGCGGCAGCATCCGGCGGAGTCGAAAATTTTGTCGCACTTCCGTATGGCATCGCCGACGCGAATGGCATCAACCAAAACCCAAAATATCGCGGCAATTATTACGGCGGAAGTTTTGTAATCAGATATTTCATCGCACCTCCCGGACAAAATCCCAACGATTTTCCGCGAATGCTCGCCGCCGGTTCGGAAATAATTATTACGCTCATTCCGATCAAAGTTGTAACGGACGGAAAAAAGATCGCCCGTGCATTCGAGATTCGCAAAAAGGTGGAAGTTAGTTCGCTCGGCGAATTTTATATTTGCAATGTTCCGATCGGCGAGTATGAAGTTGCGGTTAAACAGGCTAACGGAAAAGCTCTGCGTTTGAAACAGAAAAACCCGACCAATTCTGTTTTCGGAATTAAACCGCAGGAAACAAAAACAAGTGCATCTTTGATCTTTAATCCAATTTCGACTGATGCAAAAACGACGACGGCTTCGCGTGGAAACTGGGCTGATTTGGAAATTACTGTGGAAAGACCTTAAAACAACAGTTCAATATGGTTTGCCGAGATTTAAGCTCGAATTTTCTGATACTTTTTTCGTATATTTTCCGCGTTAGATTTTGGATAGTCAATTTTTTTGGCATAGAAATTTTAGTTAAAAATAATATATAACGACAAGCTAAAAGATTGTGCCGTAAACGTTTAAAAAATGAAGAAATCAAAAATAATGAAAAATAAAATCGCAAAAATCTTCAATTCGGTGTTGGTCATCGCAGTTTTACTGGGTAATTTTTCCGTCTTTGCTCAAACAAAACGCATTCCGGCAAATCAAAAAAAATGTTCCGGCGGTTGGACAGGAATCGTCAAATATTCACGGACGCAAAATATGTCGGAAGACAAAACTATTCCGAGAGTTTCGGGAATGGGCGAAAACTCAACCAGTAAACGAATGGATTATGAATATGAAGCAAAGGTTATGGTTTCGGAAAGTCCTCAAAAAGACGGCTCAATGATTGCCAAAGCCTCGCTTGATTCGATTCTGACAGCAACGGAAACAACCAATGCAAAGGAAAAGATCTCGTGTGATAGAGGTAAAACTTGGAAGACCGCGACGGGAAACTTTAAATCTGAAAGTAAGATCTATGGCACGCAAGGCGGTGTCGAAGCGAATGTCCGCGTCGGTTTGAATATGGATGGAACATATAATGTGTCGGTTAGTTTGCCGCCGATTCCGGGGGAAAAGGAAGGCTCATTCACCTCAAACTTTAGCGGACAATGCTCAGCGAAGGAAGGAAAAAATGAAAAAATGGAGCCGATGGCAACAAATGTCGAAGGAAATTCCTTTATTTCAGACGGCACGCATCGTTTTGATCCGAAGAACCCGAATAAGATCTCAGGAAGTTATTCACGAAAAGGTCCGGGCAATATGGTCGAAACAATTACGTGGACGCTTCGCCGCTGCGGATCACCTTTGATGCTTACGGATGTAAAATTATATGAGGCAAATTTTCCGAGTCCGAACAGTTGGCAAACCGTTCCCGAAGACGAATATACAATTGACGGAAATATGGTAAAAATCGTCGCCACGATCGCTAATTTTTCTAGCGAAGCAAAAACAACCTATATCAAACACAAGGAATTAAAGGAAAATGCCGATCTGCCGGAAAGCAATATACAGGTTGATATTCTGCCAAACGAGGAACGCGAAGTTGAATATATGTGGGACACTTCCGGCTATGCTTGGAAAGAAGGAAACCCCTGGAATCAGCCTGAGATAAATCGTCAGATCGAGGTAAAAACCACCGATGATGCGATAACGAAAAATCTTCAGGTGCGTCCAAAACCCGTGATCGTTATTCCCGGAATGTGGTCTGATCCGAATTCATTTTCAAAATTTATGAGTTATTTTGAAACGAGCAGAGGAACGAATTGGAAAACGGATTATGCAAAGGTTTATGTTAGCAAAACAGCCGCCGAAAATGTGCCGATCGTTGAAGATAAAATAAAAGAGATTCAAGGAAAGGAAAATGCGTGGCACGTTGATCTGGTCGGACATTCGACGGGTGGTTTGATCGGACGGGCTTATATTCATAATTCGATGGGACAGCAATTTGACGGACGACCGACGGTAACGAATTTTGTGTTGGTCGGAACACCAAATACCGGAACGCCTTGTGCGACGGGCGTGGACACGATCTTTACCAGAATCTTTAGCAAAGCCGCCGATTCATTCCGCGAGATCTCGATCAAAAATATGCAGGAATTTAACAAAAAGATCAAGGCTCGCAAAGGAACAAAATTTCATGCACTGGTTGGCAACGGCTTTGACACAAATTGCCAAATTGAAGCACCGGGAGACGGTATTGTTCCATCGAGATCAGCTATCTGGAATCTTAAAGACTGGAAGTTTTCCAACGTCCGCACACGCCACGAAGAAATGCTCGGCGAACAGGCAAATTTTATGGCGGTCACAAAATGGCTTGCGATCAGTCCGAAGGGTAATCATCTGCCGGATATGGATTCTTATTTGGGAAGTTTGGAAAACGATCCCGGTAATGAATATTTTGCTCAAGTTTCTTTCCAACAAAATAAAAATCACGGTCCGATGTTTGATGCGGAAGATTTTGGGCAAACAATTGATGAAGACGATATTGAACCGACTTTTGCAACGGGCGTAAAACTTAAACCGAATAAAACAACGGAAGTTGAAATCCCTGTAACTGACGGAAAAAGAATGGCGATAAACATTCTTGCACCGTCGAAAATTTCTGCAACTTTAACAGATACAAATGGTGTCATTGCAGACAAAAACCTGTTTGGAACACCCGAAGCCGAAGGAATTTTCCGCACAATGAGGGTCAAGAAAACCTTTCAAAAAGGCGTGTGGAAATTGAAACTCGAAAGTCTCGAAGAGCAGGAAGCGGAGATCGCCATCGTGGTTTTTATATTTAATTGATAATTCATAAATCATTATGTGAGGCATAAATATTTAAGTAGTTGAGAAGATGTTTCAATGTGTTTAATCGCGTTCAGAGTTCAAACTTCAGTTTGTTGCAAACGGCGAGCGAAGCAAGACGTTTGCTTATGTTGTCTTCTGAAAATGTGAGTATAAAGAAAACAACGTAAGTTTCCGCCTCACTTCGCTTATCGGAAACGGCAAATTGAAATTTGTACTCTGAACGCGAAATAAATCCTTGATTTCTTTTGCTAACGTACTTATTGGTTTTACAGGGGAAAAAGATGCATAAAACAATAGGATTTTTTTATCGAACTTTTAGTTTAATTTTAATTTTTACGATTATTGGCGGGCAGTTTTCTGCTGTCGCACAAAGTAAATCTGTTTCATCAAAGCAAACAAAATGTTCGGGTGCGTGGACAGGCGTTATCAAATACACGCGGACGCAATCACAATCGGACAATAAAACCGTCGAAAGAGTTTCGGGACGCGGAAAAGATACACGAAATTGGGAGATGAAATATGATTACAAGGCAAATGTTTCGGTGATTGAATCACCCGAAAAGAATGGCTCAAGCGTCGGAAAAGCTTCGATCAACCATTCATTTTCTTCGATCGAAAAAAACAAGGCGGTCGAGAAAAATTCGTGCGACCGTGGAAAAACTTTTCGCGATATGTCGGGCGTTTTTACTACGGAAACAAAGACGGGCGGAACGGGTAACGAAGAAGCAAATGTTTCGGTTGGTGTAAATTCGGACGGAACTTATTCGGTCAGCGTTGGAATTCCTCAGATCAAAGGAATGACAACAGGTTCGGAGACTTCGAGTTTTAGCGGACAATGCACAACTAAGGAAGGCAAAAACTTGACGATGCCTCCGACTCAGATAACGATCGAAGGCAATTCCTTGTCGAGCGACGGAACAAATCGTCTCAACCCGAACGATCCAAATCGGATCTCAGGAAGCTATACAAAAACGTGGCAAAATGTAACGGAAACTATCACATGGAGTCTGCAAAAATGCGGTTCGCCGCTTCGTCTTGTCGAAGTTAAATTTGAAGATATGAAGTTTCCGAATTGGAATGACTGGCAGGAAATTTCTGAACAAAAAGGAACAATCGACGGAAATTTGGTCAAGATAAAAGCGAAAATTTTGAACGCTTCGGGCGAGACAAAATATGCTGATCTGAAATTCAAAGAAACATACAAAGGCGACAAATGGGACGGTGCGAGACCTGACGGATTATTAGAAAACGGTGAAGTTTCGGTAATGGTCGAAGCGGGCGAAGAAAAAGAAGTTGAAATGCTTTGGGATTCGTCGGGCTACGCGTGGTTTGATGATGGTCGTCCTCGTATGCTTCAACGGATCAAAGCCGAATTGGAAGAGAACGGCAAAAAGATTGACGAGATGACCGAAAACTTAAAAGTTGCACCAAAACCCGTTGTTTTGGTTCACGGACTTTGGAGCAATTGGCGGACTTGGGAAACTTGGCAGAATATTTTAACAACATCGCATTCTTATGATTGGAAGGCTTTTGCGGTCGGCGAAAAACCGGAAAAAGGTTTGATGAATACGGGCGGAGAATTTATGTCTTCAACGCCGACAAATTCGATCTTTGAGAATTCGCAGCAACTCGGAAAATATATCCGATACGCACAGGAAGACCGTAACGCATGGCACGTTGACATCGTTGCACATTCGATGGGCGGTTTGATCTCGCGGCATTACATTCATCAATTTATGCCGCCGAATCATCAGGACGGACGACCGCAAGTTGCACATCTAGTGATGCTCGGAACTCCGAATATGGGTTCGCCTTGTGCGGATGTAATGAATTTTGCGTTTGAAATGACAGGCAAAAATGTCGAAGCGGTTCGCCAATTAAAGCCTTCGGTTTTGGAAGAATTCAATCGCGTAAATATTAATAGAAAAGGCGTTAAATTCTCGGTTTTAGCAGGAAATCCTTTGCCTGTGATGTGCAAAACTTTGGTTTGGAATGACGGCGTTGTTCCTGTTCCTTCAGCGATCTGGAAGATAAAGGACAATGCTTTGTCGAAAAATGTTCACACGGAATTGACGGGAACTGCGGACTTTTCAAACTTCGTAAAACCGCGTCTGGCAATCGGACCGAAGGGCAATCATTTTCCCGAAGCCCCCGAAATTGGAAAGCGAATTGATGAAGGAAACGCAAGCCCTTTCGCCTCATATTTTGTTCAAGCGGCTTACAAACCGAAGTTTGTAAATGAGAATTCATTTGACGAATCAAATTTCAAACCCGATTTTGCCAAAGCGGTAAAACTTGCGGCAAAACAAACAACTGAAATTGAAATTACGGTTGAACAGGCTCTGAATTTTGGTCTGACGTTTATGGCATCGCCGGAAGTTTCGGCAACTTTGTTAAATGAGAAAGGCGTAATCGTCGGCAAAAATCTGACCAAAACACAGGAAGCAAATACGTGGTTTCGTTCGATATTTGTTGAAAAAGGGGTAACGAGTGGAACTTGGAAATTGAAATTGGAAAACTCATCGGATAGAGAATTGGAAGTGATTTTGGCAACTTGGAGTGATGTTCTAAAAAATTAAATACCATTATTTGTCTTTTATCTTAAAAGTTTGTGACTGTATGTAAGAGGTAAATAATATGAAAAATTTAAAAAAATAATCGCATTGTCATTAGTAACTTTTAGTTTTGCTGTCTTTACTTTCGTTTCCGTAACATCAGCGGACACAACAAATAACACTCAAAGTGTTAACGATGATTGTAACAATAACAAAGATGACGGAAAACGCGGCAGAAAACGAAAAGGGCGTTCTAAAGATCGGAACAAAAAAGATTGCGATAACTCCAATTCTAATCCTAACCAAAATTCAAATTCTAATCGAAATTCAAATTCTAATCAGAACTCTAATTCAAATATAAACCGCAATAGATATAACAATTCAAATTCATGAATTTTACACAATTCAGTAATTTTAAACTGAAACAGGTTTGAGGCATTGAAAATTATGGATTTAGCATATTTGCATATTGTAACGAATCACATTCCAATTATTGGCGTTCCGTTTGCCTTATTTTTATTGGTCTTGGGAATTTGGCGTAAAAGTGATGAATTGAAATCCGCGAGTTTTCTGTTTTTTGCATTCTTAGGAATTGCTACGCTCGTTGTTTATCTTTTAGGACAAGGCGGCGAAGATTTTGTCGAAGAACTGGCGGGAGTTTCTCACGATGCTATCGAAAATCATGAGGATTTTGCGAAAATTGCACTTGCCACAGTCATTGGCTTGGCTTTGTTATCGGCTTTTGCATTGATTCGTTATCGGGGCTTGCAGATCTTAAAACGCAGATATTCTCAGAAACTTCTAAACGGCAATGTTTTGGAAATAACAGGTTCATATTTTCCGAAATGGATTGTGTTCTCTGTTTTGGCTCTGGCTTTTACAAGCATCGCTGTTTTAGGTTACACGGGAAAATTAGGCGGGATGATTCGGCACACGGAGTTTTATAGTGGAGTTGTTACTTCCGAAAATGAAGAAAACAATTCAGAACAAGACAAGACAGACCGCGAACAGAAAGATACTGAAAAAGAAAGCGAAAAAGGTCGTGGAAGAGGCAGAAATCGTGGTAAAAATTAAATTGTTCCGAATTGGCGATTGAAAAATAGTGTATTTTATCCCGATCTTTTTAACTTTTTTAGGAGTTGTTGAAAACGAGGCTCGTTTTTCAAATTTTCTAATCTTGGGTCAACTTCCAATAATACTATTCCGCTGTCTCCCGAAGATTCGGCTTTTTCCAACCAATTCAGAGATTTTTCCTTTTCGCCTAATAAATCATACGCCAAAGCAATTTCGTATGAAAAAGTGTCTGGAGAATTCTTTACAACAGGCTGTTCAACCGATTTGTCTAATTTTTCTGCAATTTCTTTTTTGTTATCATTCAGGGATTCAACTTGAGCCACGATCATATACCAACCCGGATCATTTATTTCGCCACCGCTAAAACTCAGTTCGTTTTGGAATGCGGAACGGGCAGATTGATAATTGTTCTGCATCAAATATGACCAACGCAGAATCTTATAAGCAGGAACAAAATCTTTGTTAATTGCTAAAACTTTTTCGCATTCGGCAATCGCTTCCTTATATTGTTTGTTATGAAAATAAGCCTTTGCAAGTGCGGTTTTAACGATCAAAGAATTCGGATCAAGTTGAGTAGCAGTTTCGATTTCGTCTATTGCATCCATCGAACGATTCATCGAAATTAAAAGTAATCCGAACCAATGATGAGCCTGTGAATATGAAGGATTTAATTGAATTGCCCGACGAAATTCGAGTTCTGCACCTTCAAAATTCCGTTCTCCATAAAATCTGATATAAGCGAGCGAAGTGTGTGCTTCAACAAGATTTTCATCAAGTTTGATCGCCTTTAAGGCAGAGCTTTTTGCATTATCAAAAGCATCTTTGGGCGGTGGAATTTCGTATAATTTCAAAAGTGCATAAGCATCAGCTAAACCCGCATAAGCAAGAGCAAAATTCTGATCAACTTCAACCGCTTGCGTGAAAGTATTGATCGCTTTGCGGATATTTTCGGGCGAACGGTTAATTAATTGATAACGCCCGATCAGATACAGATCATAAGCCGAACGTTTTTTGGTATAAACTTTTGAAATTTGCTGACGTTCCATCGGCAAAGGCTCAATGCCCAAAGATGTCCAAATCTTTTCGGCGATCTTTGTTTGTATTTCAAATAAATTTCCGTCAGCCGCAACGAATGTTTCCGTCCAGATGATCTTTTCATCAATTGGATTTACCAACTCCGCATTAACATTGACATTGTCAGATTGCTTTACTAAAGTTCCACGCAAAACGTAGCCGACATTTAATTTCTTGCCGATCTCATTTATATTTTCATTTTTAACTGCCCGTCCTGAATTTGGTGCAATAACCGATAAACGTCTGATATGACCAAGCCGATTACCCAAAGCATCTGCCAGTCCGATTCCTAGATTTTCATCTGTTGAGTTTTCAGTTTTGAAAGGCAAAATTACGATCGAATTTGCCTTTGCTATTGAAGTTCCGGCTTGTTGATTCGCGTATCCGCTAAATGCAAAATGATAAACTCCTATTGCAGCAAACAGGGCGACAAATGCAAAAGCTGTGTATATCCAGGTTTTTTGCCAAAATCTTTTATTATTCGGTGATAAATTTTCGGCAATTTGATCTTCCGTTTTTTCTTCTTGATCCAAAAGAAGCGTTGGATGATTGTATAAGGCTTGCGTATCTGTTTTATGAACAAAATTTTCGCGTCTAATTGATGAATTTCCGAAAAATGCGTTATACCCGGTAAATGCCAAAATCTTCTGAAAGCGTTCATCATCCCGCAAAATATCAAAAACAGGTTCAACCCCAAGCCAATTTAGCCACACCTCTTTTATTTCAACCGCTTTTTCTAAAGACGCAAAAGCATTTTCTTTATCCCCCAAATTACAGTAAACCAAAGCTACATGATACGGAGAAACAAAACGTTCTTCGGAAAGTTCTTGAACTTCTTGCAAAATCTTTTGAGCTTTGATTTTATCACCGGCGGCGACATATGTTTCAGCTTCCGGTAATTTTACAAAATTGGAATCGCCAAGAGTCCTTTTTGCATTTGCGACCGCCTGAAAAGCCTCATCTATTTTTCCTTGGATACGCAAATTTTTGCTCAGCCCATAATATGCCAAACCGTAATTTGGAAAATCGGAAATAACGCTTTTATAATGAGTGATACTTTCATCGAAACGTCTCGCATAATACAATCCCCAACCTAAATTGTGATGATTAAAAGGCGTTAAAGGGTCAAGTTTTATTGCTCTTCTTGCAAATTCTAAACCTTCATCAAAACGTCCTTCGGTAAATCGCACGATTCCGAACCAAGTTAGAGCTGTTGAAGAATTTGGATTAAGTTCAAGTGAACGATTCAGATGATGTTCGGCTTTTGACCAATCATAATTTCCGCCGTGAATAGAGAAACCAAGCGTGGCGTGAGCTTCTGCTAAATCTCCATCCAATTCAACCGCCTTTTTCGCCATTTCAATCGCCGCTTGAAAACATTCCTGCGGAGGTAAAACGCCGTAAATTCCAAGAAAACTGTAATAGTCGGCAAGACCTACATAAGCGAGTGCATAATTTTCATCTTCCGCGATCGCTTTATGAAAACTAATGAAAGCTTTAGCAAAACCTTCTTCGGTCGTCATATTAAAATAGTAACGCCCACGCAAATAATGCTCATAAGCAATTGCATTATCCGTTCCCCGTTTGGAAAATTCTTCCAGATCACTTCCTGTTAATTGCGGCAGAAGTGCTTCAACAAGTCTGCTTGAAATTGCATCTTCAAGACTAAAAATATCGCCGACCGTTTCATCAATCGAAGTTGCCCAAATAGTTGCGTTTTTCGCCAGATCAAGAAGCTGAACGGTTACACGCAAACGCTCGCCCGCACGCTTTATATTTCCGTCTAAAATATAATCAACCTTTAATTCTTTCCCAACACGAATCAAATCGAAACTGGCTTCTTCAAAATTTAAGATCGAACTTGTCGGACGGACAACAAAACTCCTGATCTTGCTCAGGCGTGTAATTAAAGCATCAGCTAAACCTAAGCCGAAGAAATTATCGCCCGTATCTTCCGTCGTTGATAAATTCAAGGTTTTGAATGGCAAAACCGCAAGTGCTTTTACATTTGTTTGGCTGAGATCACCATTCAAATCAACTTTGATCTTTGGAACATAAGATTTTGCATTGATTTCCTGCCCGTTCAAAAACCTCTGAATATCTTCGGAAAATTCCTCAACCGATTCGTATCTTTCAAAAGACTCTTTTGCAATCGCCTTCATCACGATCTTATCGAGGTCTCCACTAATTTGATTTCTAAGATCATTAAGATTTGTATTGCGTGTTTCAGCAACTTTGTTTGTATTTGCAGAATATTTTGAATGAATGTTTTCTTTTCTACCGATAATTTCGCTTGGCATTTCGGGAATCACCTCGCAAATCACCTTTGAAACTTCGTGGAGAGATTTTCCTGCAAAATTATACGGGCGATGTCCGCTCAAAAGTTCGTATAGTAAAATTCCTAAACCGTAAGTATCCGAAGCAGGCGTAATATCCTTTCCGTGAACCTGTTCGGGCGAAGCATAATCGGGTGTCATCAAACGCACGATCGAAGCCGTCGGACTAACCGATTCGTGAATTAAATCCGTATCAAGAATTTTCGCAATTCCAAAATCAAGCAGTTTTGGAACACCATTTTTTGTAACGAGAATGTTTCCCGGTTTGATGTCCCGATGAATTATATTTCTTTCGTGAGCGTAGGATATAGCCGAACATATCTGCCTGAAAAGTTCCAGACGTTTTCGCAAATCGAGTTTTTGTTTGTCGCAATAATCATAAAACGTGTCGCCTTCGACATACTCCATCACAAAATACGGTAAGCCTTCCGAAGTCGTTCCACCATCCAAAAGACGTGCGATAAAAGGATGTTCAAATGAAGCAAGAATCTGTCTTTCATTACGAAAACGCTTGATGATAAAATCCGAATCCATCCCGCGTTTTATA
>JBGTHN010000328.1:0-2890 GCA_041746235.1 Pyrinomonadaceae bacterium
AACTGCTGAATTTGATTACAGCGGTCATCCAACGGTTTTTCAAACTTCGGAACAAGAACGCACGAGTGACGAATACTTTTTGAATTCCGGCGACAAAATCTCTTACTTTTTTGAAAAAGATGCTTTCGATGAAAAAGGTAAATTGAAGGACGACATTTTTCATTCGCTCAATAAGATCGGTCACGCTTTGCACGATCTTGATCCTGTTTTTAATAGCTTCTCGCGTTCTCCTCAGTTAAAGCGTCTGGCGGCAGAACTTAATTTATCCGACGCATTAATTATCCAAAGTATGTATATTTTCAAACACGCTCGTGTCGGCGGAGTTGTTGATGTTCATCAGGATTCGACTTTTCTTTACACCGAACCGCAAACGTGTGTCGGATTTTGGTTTGCTCTCGAAGACGCAACTGTCGAAAACGGTTGTATGTGGGCAAAACCCGGCGGACATAGGACGACTTTGCGTTCGAGATTTTATCGAAAAGAAGTTGGAACTGCGTTTCAAACCTTTGACGATTCGCCGTTTGAATTGGATGAAATGATTCCCTTGGAAGTAAAAAAAGGAGCGTGCATCGTGCTTGATGGTTTTCTTCCGCATTACAGCAAACCAAACATAAGCGGCAAATCCCGCCACGCTTACGCTATTCATACAATTGACGGTAAAGCCGATTATCCGAAACAAAACTGGTTACAAAGAGATTTTTCTGAGTTGTCTCCGCTTTGAAGGTAAGTAACCACAAATGATTAAGTTTCGAGTCATGAGAAATTAAGCGAAATCTGTCGATTTAATTTATTCTTTCTCTTCTTTCTTTTTGCCTGTTAAAACTTCCCGCATCAATTCTGCACCCGGAATTAATTTTTCAACGGCTTGTGGTGCGGAAAATGCCATTTCCAGAACGCTGCGAAAGCGATTGTCGAATTCTTCTTTGGTTTTTAGATAGGCTTGAAAACTTGCTGTCAGGTGGTTTTTGAAAAAATCTTGCAAAGAATCGTCCCGCGAACGCAAAACTTGGAAAAGAAAATCCGTCGGCAGAACGGTTTTATCTTTTTTCTCTTCTTCTAAGATCACCTGTATCAAAACTGCTTTTGTAACGTCTTCATCGGTTTTTGAATCAATTACTTTTATATCAACGCCTTCACGGACAATTTTTGCTAGGTCTTCATAGCTGACGTAGGACTTTGTTTCTGTATTGTAAAGACGGCGGTTTGTGTAGCGTTTGATAATGAGTCCATCGAATTCTCTTTGTTTTTTCTTTTTCGGCATAACAGCAAAATAATAACATAAATGCGTTGATAAGAATATAGGAAATAGCTAACTGTTGCAATAATTAGAGATTTAATGTTTTGCGTTTGCGAACACATCGGTATAGCGAAAGATAGAGAACAAGATGGAGTTCTCGCAATGCTATTTGCCTCTTCTCGCAATGCTATTTGCCTCAATGACATTGGTATAATATTACATCTTTTATCATCGTGTATGTTATTAAAATTGCACACTATTGCTCAATATATTGATTATTTATTAAAAAACTGAAAAATATTGACAACACTAAAGTAGTCAATACTTAGACTTACAAGATTTAATGAAACTTTATTACGCAAATGCGAAATAAATACTTGACAAAGTATTTTATTTTATTTAATATCTTAAACATCGGGTAGCAATTCAAACGGGCTTCCGAAAAAAGCATTTATTTATAAAATATATTTAGGAGAATACAAATCATGGCAAAAGCAAAAACAAACGAAGCAATTGATAAAGCAATGGAATTAACACAAACCAGTGCAAAAGTTACACTTAAAGGTGCTGTTCAAACGGCTGAATTAACCGAAAGTTATGTTCAAGGACTTTATAAAGTAGGTTATGACACAAATATGGACGCAATGAAAGTTGCTAAAAATTATTGGGATGCAACTTCTGAAATTCGTCAGGACTGGATCAAACTTTTTGCAACAACAGGTGAAAATTTAATTGACGCAACTGCGAAAATGGAAATTCCAACTGTTAATGACGTTACCGAATTTGGCAAAGACATTTATAACAATGTAACAAAAACAGTTAAGAATTTTACCCCTCAAACCAAAGCCGCAACTAAGTAAGCGGAAATTATAAAAGTCTGCGGGTCGTAAAGATCGGTAGGCTTTTTTATATTTACAGACAGAATTAAATAAGAGAAAATAAACCACAGATTAATACGGATTAACGTAAGATAGATTTTGAGTTAATTTGTGAAAATCTGTGGTTTTATAAATTTAAAGATATGGCAACAGCAAAAAAGACAAAAGAAACAACAGCGAAAAAAACTACAACGGCAACAACAACTGCTCCAAAAGCTAAACCGGAAATAAAAGCGGAAGTAAAAACAGCAACTGCACCGAAAGCTAAAACAGAAACAAAAGCAGAAGTTAAAACAGCAGTTACACCAAAAGTTGAAACAAAGGCGAAAACAGAAAGTAAGCCAAAAGTTGAAACAGCTAAAAAAGCAAAGGTGAGCGAAGCAAAAACGAGTCCGGCTAAAAAGACTGCGAAAACTGCGGCAAAAGCAAAGCCAAAAGTTAAGGCAAAAGCTAAAACAACAAAACAAGAAGTTGCGGCAAAACCCAAAGCGGCTCCAAAAGGAATAGCGAAACCTAAAGCTAAAGCAAAGGCAAAAGTTAAGGCGAAGATCAAAAGACCCGCAAGTGCGAAAAAGGAAACAAAGACGGAAACGCAAGTAACTCCTGATGCTTCCACGGATTGGGCAAGAATGATCGTTGAGCAATTGACCAATGCACAAAAAACTTGGCTTGAAATTACGACTTCGCAATATGAACTCGTTTTCAAAACCGTGCAGGATATAACGGGAATGGCTGAGAATGCTCCGTCGGAAGCAATGGCGACATGGGCAAAAGA
>JBGTHN010000329.1:0-3026 GCA_041746235.1 Pyrinomonadaceae bacterium
TCGCTTTCAGCGACAAGATTGGAATTACCAAACAGCCTCTTAGCCAAATATCAAAAAAATATCAATCATCCGAAATTCATAAAAAGACGTAAAAATAGAAAAATGACTAAATAGTTTTCCACTAAATTCCCGGTAGAACCATTATTTTGATTGAAGGTCACGCATTTGTTCTGGTGTCTTTATCTCAAGGGCTGCGAAATTGGAATGATTATTCTCGAAACGAAAACATTTTATTTGAAGAATTCGGGTTTGCTGAAAATGTTGAAGATGTCATAAACCTGATTGACGGGGGAAATTATGTTGCCGTAGAATGCACCGGATTTTCTAAAGGTGATAATTTCAACCAAAATTTTCCCGAAGGAATCGGCAGAGAGAATGGATTTTTGTCATTTGAAAGATCAATTACAGCAGGCAAAGAACAACTGACGGCGCGTCCATTTGAATACGCAATAGATATTGCAACGGCTCAATTTTCCAAACATTTAACTCCGTACAAATTAGATTTGCCGGAGTTCAAAATAAATCCATTTAAACTGCTCGAACCATACACTATTGCAGAGGCAAATAACTTTTTCGGACGGACAAACGAAATTGCTGCTGTTGTTGAAAATATCGAAAAATACGATTTGGTTTTTGTTCACGGCGAAACCGGAATCGGAAAAACATCACTGCTTTCCGCCGGAGTAACCGGAGAATTAACCGAAAAGGGCAAAAAAGTTTTACAACTATTTGATTATATTTCGCTTATCGAAAACTCCAAACCTAATCTCGATCTGCCGGATAATCAAAATACGATTTATATTTTAGACCATTTTGAAAGTGTTTTTGATTTGCCCGTTGATGAAGGCAAGAAACAAAGTTTTATTAAAAAATTATGTGATTTTCAAAAAACTTGTCAAGCCAAATTTATTATCGCAACAAACACTTTTGAGCAAACAAGGTCGCTTTTTGAAAACCTGATAGAACCGGATAAAGTCGGAAACGTCGAAATCGGCTTGCTTAGTGAAGAAAATGCCGGGGAAATAATTGTCCGTTCTTTAGAAAATAACGGATTTGAGATTCATTCAAACAATATAAAAAAATTAGTAATACCCGAACTGGAAAGATTAAACTCCGAATCAAAAGAATTTATTGAAGACAAAGGGATTTATCCGCCACTTTTGCAAATCGTTTGTTATAAACTCGTAGAAACTGCTAAAGAATGCTGCAACTCCATAATCGGCGATGCTCTCTTTAAAGATCAGTATAAAAGTGCGGAAAACATTCTCAAAAATCATATCGAGGAACAACTCAAAAGTTTATTTCGCGTGGAAAAAGAGTTTGAACAGGCAATCCAAGTTTTAGTTGCTATTTTGACTTCCGATATTGAGCGTTGGTTTTCAACAAGAGATTTACTGATCAGAGATCAAAATGAATCTTTTGAAATCGAACCCGTTCTCGAAAAACTAACAAAACTCGATTTGCTTGTTAAAAAGAAAACCGACTCCGCAAATGTGTATTCATTAGCAGGCGCGTGGGTTTTTATAATGATCAACCTGATTGCCGATGAAAAATTAAAATATCAAAATCTCGCCCGAATCGAAATGCGAAGTGCGTGGAAATCGTGGATTATCAGCGGTTCATTAGCTTCCGCCAAACAAGTCGAAACTTTGAGTTCATACAGCAAAATCCTACAACTCGAACCAACCGAATTGCTGTTTCTGCTGCGTTCGGCAGTAGAAAACAAATCGGCGGCAAAACCTCTGCTCGATGCGTTTTTGGAAACCGAGCAATTACGAAATTTTGCCGCCCGTCTGGAAGCCGATTCTTCAGAAATAACCGGCACGAATTTGCACAATACGATGCGTCTTCTCGATTATTCGGCAACACAAACGGAAAACGGTAACAATTTGAAAATGATACCGCTTTCTCAAAATGCAGTTTCAAATGAATCCGCCCAAGCCCGACAAACTTCAGCATTGCTTTTGACCATTGATACGGTTGATAAGGAGATAAAAGACAGATTGTTTACGGCTTTTGGGAAAATAAAATCAAAAATAATAGACAAAAAGAAAAATGGATTAAATAAAATTCGCCTATTGGCGGAAACCAGAGGCATAATATCGGAAACTTATCCTGATATTGACAGCACTATTAAATACGACGGTCTAGGTTTTATCGAACGATTTGCGGTATCTTTGTGGTTAATCAGACGGCAAATAATCCGCAACTCCGAGTTTATTTTTAAAGCTATTTTGTTCAGCGGACTTTTGTTCGGTTTAGGTCTCGGAATTTTTAAAGCCTTAATCGCTTTCCTGTTAGAAATCCCTCCGGGTGTGGAATTATTTCTCGCGTTATCGATTTCATTGATTCTCGGAGCCGGTTTCGCCTTTGGAATTGTGATTTCGGGATGTTTTCTTAACACTTCTATCAAACACTCTTTAAGCGAAATGTATACGTCTGATGTCTTATCTCTGAAGGAATCTTTATTCATATCATTGGGCGGAGCATCTTCTTTGTTTATAACGCAAATCGTTTTACGCCAAATACAACTTCTGAATAATTCTCCCACCTACGCCAGTAATGAAATATTTTATTTGAATGAGATTTTGTTATGGGCGGTAACGAGTTTTG
Organism: Pyrinomonadaceae bacterium; assembly: GCA_041746235.1. Taxonomy (GTDB): domain Bacteria; phylum Acidobacteriota; class Blastocatellia; order Pyrinomonadales; family Pyrinomonadaceae; genus Aridibacter. Next base: position 2,614 of record JBGTHN010000329.1, read on the forward strand.
GTGCGGGAACAGGATATTTTCTATATTATCGGCTGCAAAAATCTTTAGGTAAATTCGCTGTATTTGCGGGCGTTTATATTTCATCGTTCACATTCGCTTTAATGCACTATTTTATTATCATACGATCAAAAGAAATTATAAAAACCGACAGTGGTAATGAGATTAAATTTGGTGCTTCCCTTCTTCACATCTTTCAACCGGATGATTATAAAAAACTTTCATTAGGAAAAAATTTTGAAGATCTCAGCAGTTATTGGTTTGTCTATTGTTCGGTAGCAGAAGCGGCTTTTTACGGATTGTTTCTATTCTTATACGGATTACACTTAGCAACTATGCAATAACCGTTTCCCAAGCCGCCATCAAATACTCGAACGATGTGATCGAACTTTTGCTGACTTTTGAAAAACTTCTCA
>JBGTHN010000330.1:0-2835 GCA_041746235.1 Pyrinomonadaceae bacterium
GATACTGATCAATATTTTCCTGTTCCATCTCCCGAGTTGACGAAGAAACCGATAACATCGTCGGTTCTATTTTCTCAACAGGCGGACCACCCAGCAATGACTTGTTATTTACAGTTAAAAAGTTGTCAAATGCCTGTTGACTGCTTTTCGGGACAGTAGCACCGAAATATATAACAAAAGCTATGATAAAACCGAGAAGAAAGATATTCCCGCCATTATATATATTAATAGGATTGAAAATTCGGTCGGCAAAAGCATTTAATGAAGTCTCTTTCGACGGATAAAGCACTTGTTCCTGCACTTCATCTACGTCAGTATAAGAAGGGTGATGAAACGCGCCTCCCGAGCCTGAGACTACTGACGCGTAATTGTCAGAAAAACCGCGATGCGCCTTGTGGTATTCCGGGTCAACATTGTCTGTCTCCGGTCCCCAATACCTTGCATAAAGGTGTACGTCGCCGGATAAATCCAACCGGCATTGATTATCGGGCATTATTATCTGCTCATTTTTCAATGGTGAGAGAAGTGATTCAAAGATTTCATACTTATTTTTCGCTGATTCCTCAAGAGGCTCTTTCTCCAACTCCTCTTTAATCTTCTGTTTCATTTCCTCCTGTCTTTTATTGCCGGACCAGAACAGCCAGGGTAATTTCAACTGGAAAAAAGTCTGAGCTGATTTTTTATCCTCCCAGCGAGCGTATTTTCCGAAAACGGTAGTTGGCGCACAGGTTGCGACAATCAATTTATCTGGTGTCTTCTCTTTATCTTTATTCTTGTTTTTATCTTCAAAGAATTTTCGCTGCCGATTGTCAATTGCACCTAGTTCAGTATCAAGCCCCCATAACCACCAATCCCATGGTAATTCAAGAGCAAGATAGCTGGCTTCCTGCTGACGTACGTAGCCAGGAATGATGAGCTGTGCGGATTCTGTAAGATTATCAGGATTCTCCTTATCAGGGTTGCTGGGTTTACGAAACTGCCGTCTGAAACCGTCCAATAAATCATAATAATCATGATTGCCCGGGATGCCGTAGAGCGGGCGAGGTAATGGGCACCACACGTCGCGGTGGAATCCAAAAAGATCCTCGTATGCCCATTTAAAAGGGATCTGAAAACGATTTACTAAAGTCGTATAATCTGCAAGGTGATAAGTCGTATCGCCGCCGACCAGCAAAAACGCGCCCCGCGGCAATTCTGTGGCAAAGCTTTTTTCCGGTTCGGCAAGGTTTTCTTCCTTTTTTAGCCTGACTGTTGCGTCGCCATATTTTTCATTGATCTTTTCCGTCTCATCAGGCTTTTTATCCCACAATTGCTTTACCCAAAGATTGCTTTGACTGAGGTAAGCCATGCTGTAGGTAGCGCGCATTCCATCACCCGTATCGGCAATATAGTCGAACCAAAACTCCTCTTCGTTTTCGGGTTTGTCATATTTGAATGAACACGCTTCCATCCAATCACGCGGGTCGATCTTGTTGCCGAACGCGGTATAAAGAAGCGTGCCTTTGAGGCTTCCCATCAGCTGGCGACCAAGTAGCCATGCTACAGGATCCTCATAATTTCTTTTTTCGCAAGTACCTTTGATTTCCGGGTCTTGTTTTGCTTCTGGAGTGTCTAACATACAATTGTTGAACTTACTTTTTCCTTCTTACTCGGAGATGTGACTGTTGATGAAAAAATTTTGAATTAAGCTAAATCACATCTGCTGAGTATTTTTTCTAATAGATTGAAATTCTCAATGAGTAATCATTCGAAGTTCTACTATATATTAACTAATCATAAAAAACATTTTATATAACTATTTGCGCTCCATCAGTTCTCTGCTCAAGCGATAAGAGATGAAAATTTAGTCTTTGAACTTTCTTAATGAATGTTCAAAATGTCTTAGCTTTTATATCAGGAAGGTTCACTTTTTTACCTAAACCGAAAATTGATATAAAGCTTTTTGTCATCCAAATCTTCATCAAATTTAACTTTCAAGTTTTTTAATCAGTCAAACTCAATAAGTTCAATTTTTTCGCGATTTCTTCGGATTCCAGATCTTGGATTTTGTGTTGAATGAAAAATACAGCATCTGTTTTTTCAATTACTTTTACTTTATCTACCGCATAAAAGGGTAAAAATTGTTTTATATCGGAAATCGTTAAAATTTTCTTGTTATCTATACTTTCGCTTTGCACGGCGTTGTGCCCTCCCATCGGCAAATCGTGCCGCAAATCAATAATGCAAAAAAAGCCTGTTTGTTGCACCGCGTCTTCAATGCCCCCGAAAAAAGTCAAAACCGAAACTGCTGACAAACTCGAATCGGGAAAAGAACTACTATTAATGTGCCTACAAACCAACAGTTGTCGGAAACACCTCGAAATGAGTTGAACCGGAAGCGGAGATTTTTTGTATTGCGTAAATACAATCGTCTTTAAACCTTTGTGTATCGAGCCATTGGAAAATCGCTCGTCTTCTGACAAATCCGGTTTTTAGATCAACCGGAGTCAAAAGTTCAATCCGGGCGGGCGGCGGCGACCACGCAAAACGCACACATTCTACCGCCGATTCTTTGTGTTTTAGCAGCGCGTAAGCCGAAGTCGAAACGGGTGTAACGCTTTGGGCGACGATTTCCACTTGCATTTCAATCGTTTCCAACTTTTCCGGCTTCAAACCGCCAATATCTTTCGGCGTAAAAGAAATAAGAAGAATATCGCCGGCATCCAAACGGGTTTTCGTTTTAGCCGTCAAATCCGTTAAAGAAAAAACATAAAATCCTCCAATCTCCCGCGAATCGTCTAAAATCACATTTTTCTCGTCGGGTTTCCCGCTGATTTTCTCAAACTTAATTTTCCC
>JBGTHN010000331.1:0-2923 GCA_041746235.1 Pyrinomonadaceae bacterium
TTTTTTTCAAGAGTGGGTTCAACAATTGTGCCATCCATTTTTACTAAAATCATAAATCCCCCAATATAATCATCAGGACATTTTAATCTTTGGCAACTAAAATCTATTGTGTAAATCCATTTTTTAGTATCAATCTCAAAAATTTGAATTGATTTATTAATCAATAAATTAGAATTTTCTACAAATCGTTCAAGATTTCTTTGAGCAATAGAAATTGCACTACTCAGAGAAAGCGGTGGTTCACCGTCTGATGGATTCCATGATGGTGAATCCTTCACGTCATCAGTTGTTAAATGATAACTGTAGTTTTTCCCTTTAAATATAAATGATGCACCAAATAAAAAGGTAGGATCATTCTCTTTTGACTCAGACTCTTGAGCAGATGCCGATGCAAATTGAATGAGCAAGAAAATAAAAAACATAAAAGTTTTGAGTTTCATAAAATCTCTCCGAATTTTTCAAAATGAATTTTACGTTTAACATCTATATGCTATATAAAGTTTCATTATATTTCATTACTTGTAACAAAAGTAATTGAGTTACTTTCCTCAAAAAAGAATAGTTCAAAGTTTCGGGTGTATCAGAAAGTTTGTGATAGTTCGGGTTTCTAAATTCCGCAGTATCTGTCCACATTAATGCAGGAATATTTTTCTCCCAAAAAGGAAGATGATCGCTTCTTCCTAAATCAGGAACTAATTTTTCAACTCCCAGATAAATTTTTAATCCGACAACAGGGAATTCCGGCAGATAAGTTTTTCCTAAAGCTAAAACATCATCAACTGCTCCAAGCGAATTCTTATTTCCCATAATGCCTAAAAAGTTTCCTATCGTTGGAATTTTGATTGGCAAATTAGCCGGTAATGTTTGTGAATCAGGTTCGTCGGTAGAATAACCAATCATTTCAAGGATATGAACTTGTTTTATCTTAAGATTTGTTTCTGCAAGATATGTTGCAACAAAATCGTCGCTTCCAATTAAACCATCTTCTTCGCAATTAAAGGCAACAAAGCAAATCGGAACATCCGGTGCAAATTTTGAAACTGCTTTAGCACAAGTTAAAAGCGATGCAACCGCACTCGCATTATCATCTGCACCGGGACAATTAGGAACGCTGTCGTAATGTGCTCCAATTAGAATAACTTCATCAGAATTTGTATTTCGATTGAATGCAACAACATTTGAATATTTCCCTTGAAAGTGAGTTTCGTAACCAAAAGAACTGAGTTGCGAGAAAATCCAGTCTGCAATTTGTTTATTGTTTTTCGCATTATATGTAAAGTGTCGCGGAATCGAAATTTGTTCGACAATCTCGATTAATTCAGTTTCAGTTATAGAATTGATTTGCTCTTGCAGGTTTTGATTTAACTGCAACGATTTTGATTTTGATGAATGCTTAATTCGCATAAAAGTTTATTTTTTACAAAGTAATTGTTTAGATTAAAATTCCATTTTCACTTAATGCTGAATTTATCTCTCTTGCAAAATCAACCGCATTTTCTCCATCGCCGTGAATACAAATTGTTTCCGCTTTGAGTGGAATTGTTTCGCCGTTTGTTGTCGTTACGGTTTGCTCTTTTACCATTTGCAATACCTGCGAAATTGCAGTTTCGGTATCTTTTATCAAAGCATTTGATTCACTTCGAGGTGTTAAACTTCCATCTGCTTGATAAGTTCTGTCGGCAAAAACTTCGTTTGCTGTTTTTAATCCGATGTTTTCTGCTTCGCTTATTAAAAAACTTCCCGAAAGTCCGTATAAAATTAAGTTTTCGTCAATTGATTTAACTGCTTTGGCAATCGCTTCGGCTAGATGTTTATCTTTTGCGGCTTGATTGTATAAAGCTCCGTGCGGTTTGACGTGGTGGAGTTGTCCGCCGAGAGATTCGCAGATTCCTTTGATTGCGGAAACTTGATAAAGCACGATGTCAAAAACTTCTTGCGGCGAAAGCGACATTGAGCGTCTGCCAAAACCTTGCAAATCGGGAAACGATGGATGCCCGCCGATTGCAACGCCTTTTTTAATTGCTAATTCAACTGTCTGACGTATTGTTGAAGCATCTCCAGCGTGAAAACCGCAGGCGATATTGACGGATGAAACATAATCCATCAATTCGGCATCGTTTCCCATTTTCCACGCACCGAAACTTTCGCCCATATCGCAATTTAGATCAACTTTTTGCATTTAAGAAGATTATTTAACGCAAAGACGCAAAGAAGCAAGGAACGCAAAGGAATTTTTGAATATTTGTTACGGAAAGCCTTTAAAATTCTTTGCGACTTAGCAACTTTGCGTCTTTGCGTTAAATTTTTTTACGTAATTCCACACCTATTTTGAGAAAACTTAAATCTTTTTCAAATTCTACTTTCAAATTTTCCGCTTCTTCGTGTGAAATAATATGAAAACCAATACTGTCATTTGCTCCGAGTTGTGCGATGAGCGGCAAATCCTGTTCGATTATATGACCGATTCGCGGATAACCGCCCGTTGTTTGATGGTCTGCCATTAAGACGATTATTTGTCCATCGGGTAAAAGCTGAATTGTCCCGAAATTTACGGCTGTTGAAACGAGTTCTTTATTGGTTAAAAGATGGAGCGGTTCACCTTTTAACCTAAAACCCATTCGATCAGAATTTTGAGATATTTTGTAATTTTGGGAAAGAAAGATTTGGTCACTCAATGCGGTTAAATCTTGAGATTCCGCTCCTGCAACGATTCTGACTGTCGGTGATTTTGAGTAGTGCGGAACTATGCTTCGAGAAATTTTTGATTTTAATATTGAACTTTGAATCTTGAATTTTGAATTGAATGAAATTTTGTCGCCTTTTGCTAACTTTCTTCCTTCAAATCCGCCAATTTCAGCAGTTAAATTTGTGCTGGAACTTCCTAACCATTTTTCTAATTTGAATCCGTCTTTGATAGCAAGAT
>JBGTHN010000332.1:0-2875 GCA_041746235.1 Pyrinomonadaceae bacterium
CTGCTAATTGTTCGGCTTCGGCGATGATCTTTTCAACGGCTTCAAAAAATTTGGCTTCGGTTCGCTCATTGCGACTTCGTGTAGTTTGGGAAACGGGATTTTCGTTTCCATTAGTTTCGGGCATAGTGGTTTTACCTCAAAAGTTATGGATTCAATTAAAATATGTATGCAAGATACGCTGAAACTTTTGTAAAGTCAACACTTTTTTTTCGCGGTGAACTAAATACTCTGTAAATTTGCAAGAAAATAGATTTTTCTATTGAAAACGGGGCATATAAATTAGGGTTATATAGGTGCAAGAGTGAGAATGGCGACAGGCATTTATACGAGATAATTGCTGTCGCCTTTTATCGAGGGCTTTGGTATTTATTGGATATTAACTTAGCCCTCACACGAGTTATGTCCGGAGACATAAAATTTCATAACTTAATTCAGATCGGAATCCATCGGTTTAAGTCGTTTGAAGTTGTAAGCTGATGTCGAAATGTTAGTGCCGCAACCGGGAACGCCGTTCGGATCGGTCGGGTCTTCTGTCGGCAAGAAGCATTTGCGGACTCGTCTGACCCGTTTGAGTTCGTCGCCGTCAACATTATAGAGCATCGTAAAGCGAAAATAGTACGACAATTCGACATCGCCACCGGTCGTAGTCGGGAGATAAACTCCGACAATGACGGTAAACATCATATTTCCACCCGACACACATTTCCAACTGCCGACATATGGCGAACCCGTTCCGACCGTGATCGGTAATTCCAAAGAGCCGGTCCATTGCCAATAAACCGTTCCTTCATCGCCAAAATTCAGTTGGTCAACAAATGTTTTGCCATAAGTCGGGTTAAATTGACTGAATGTATATGAACCCGCGACCTTATTGGCGTTACATCCGTTATTATTGCCAATCGGCTGGATGCTTTCTAAAGGCATATTGAAGGTTTTATCGGCTGCCGAAATATTTTGAGAACCGATCAACACAAGTCCGACGCAAAGCATCAGAATCATTTTAAATCTCATAGTCTTTTTTTTTCTCCTTAGATTGTGTGTTTGTTTAAATCCGATCTTCTGAGATCAGAGATGTTAATTGTAAAGATTCATTTTAAATCAATGCCCCAACCGAAACTTTTTCGGAATATAACCGGGCATTAGTCAGGCTAAATTGAATCGTTATCAGGAAGATAGTAGCACGGTTTAAGATAAAAACGGATATTTTATTTCTTTACCAACGAAAATGCCGAAAGTTTTCTCTTGTGCAAATTCTGCCGGCATTGTAGCGAACATTTACGTCGGTTTTCTTTTTTCTGTCAAAACTGAAAATATATTGGAGAATTTAAAAAGGCTTTCGGGAAAGTTAGATAACCTTCCCGAAAGCCCACTTCAACAATTTAGGAGATCTGTTCTTAATATGGCAAATTAAGACCGATCCAAGGAAACCAACATACCATAAGATGACACCAAATGTAAATACTTTTTTTTTATCAGCGGTGTCCTAATTTGTGTTGCTGATCTTGTGCCGTTATTGTCATTAAAAAAACTTCTTTAAGTCTTGCAGATTCGTTTGAATTTGCAAGGCTTTTCTAATCCAACCTACCGAAGATTTTTATTGGTAAAATCAAGACTTGTGTGTATAATCTCGTCAAGATTCATAATTCTAAGGAGATTCGTCAAATGCGTTCATTTATCCTTGCTTCGTTGGTTTTGTTGCTTAGTTTTCCCGTCTATGCTCAGACAAATCAAACTGATCTGCTCAAAGTTTTGCTTGATCTGCCCGCACCTGCACCGTTTGAATTGTCGGATGATACCGATACGGTAATAACGAAAGATTACCCGGAAGAGTTTTTTAACAAAAATGCTGTTCCGCCCGATAATGCACCGATCGAGGATATATTGGCTTTTTGGGTTAGATATAATTATCTAAGTTCGAATTCCGTCAATAGCTTCAAACCCACAGAGGTTGTCGTCCAAAGAATCTTTAAAGAAATAGAAAAAAAACCTGATCTGCTCCTAAGTTATTACAATTTACTGCCGCCAACAAAAGAATACGCAAGTTTTATCAAAGACTATTATGATAAAAAATCTGCGGAGATCGAGCGTTTGGAGAAAGCAAATGAAGATATAGATGAAGATGAAGAAGTGGAAATATCTGTTCAAGAAGCTATCAAAGCGGCTGAGGAAATGGCGGAAGACGGTGAATTACTTGAATATAAAGAAGGGATTACAGCTTATGCAATAACTCAACTTAAGACCTGGCTGACATATAATACGGATTATTATGCGGATGAACTGGAAAAAACTGCCAACAAGATCAAAGATCAGGATGAATATGTCAGAAATCAGACAGACCTCATAGCTTTAGCCAAGTTCGCTTTTGATAAAGCCGAACCGATATTGGAGCGTATGATTAATGATAAAACTCAACCCGCTTCAGCAACGCTTGCAAAATGGGCTTATTATGCACATTTTCTAAAGGAAGACGATGAACGAAGTGCTTCAAAATATCGTCGTATGCTCCAAGATGTAGTTGAAGACCGCAAGGCGGCGATCGGTATCCGCGATCTGGCTCTTGACGCATTGGTTCTTGAAGGTGATTTTGACGGACGCGACGATTGGTATCTAACGCTCTTGGATGACGAAACTCTCTATGATCTGGGAAGTTTTTCGGGCTTAAAAACATTGATGACCAATTCACCACCCGAAAAATGGATACCTGTCATGATAAATCTGGTCGGTAATAAAAGTCCGGCTATTCACAATGCTGCCGTGCGTAATCTTGTCAGTCTGCTTGATAAAGGCGGCGTGGAACAGGATAAACTGATATTAAAGGCTCTGCTTCCGTGGCTTTCAAACCCGAATTGGGCAAAGAATGATGGTGATGACAGAA
>JBGTHN010000333.1:0-4577 GCA_041746235.1 Pyrinomonadaceae bacterium
TTGATCCATTCTATCTTTGCGTCCTTAATAGCTTCTCTTGCCGTAACTAAAGCAAATTGAGTAAATCGGGCAAGAACCATCAATTGCTTTGAATCAAAATGATCTTTTTCGTCGAAATTCCGAACTTCTCCGGCTTTCTGAAAACGCATTTCGGAAACATCCGAAGATGTGATTTGTTTTATTCCCGATCTTCCAGCGAATAACTCTTCGCGGAATTCATTTGAATTCAATCCTAAAGCAGAAATTACTCCAATCCCTGTAACAACAACTCGCCTCATAAATCTTTTTTATCCTTCCGCAGAATCTGTAGATTCTTCCGATTCTTTCATTTCTAATAATTTATTGATTCCTTCAACCATATCGCCGATCGTTTTCATCTCAAACGCTTTATCGTCGGGAATTTCGACATCAAATGCTTCTTCCAACTCAAACACCAGATTTAAAGCATCCAGCGAATCCATTTCGAGTTCAGCAAGAGTCGTTTCCACAGAAATCTCTTCTTCGGACATCTCTTTGTAATCAGCAACAATTGCAATCGTTTTTTTAGCTGTGTCTTCATTCATAAAAAATAAGGGTCTCCATTTATATGTGTATATTTTTGAAATAGATTAACAAAAGAAAAATATAGGGGAAAAGGTAAGTTTTATCAAAAGGACTTTCATTTTTAGTTCACAATTTCCCCAAAAATGAAATTTTCTGTTATTATTCCAATTCGCTGAATTTCTTCATAAAATATGAGTCAGTCCAAACTAAAAATCATATCAACAAATGAAACGGAAAAGACCGAGTTGTCGCTTTTTCTACCGGTTTTCAATGAGGAAGAAAATTTACTTCCGATGCACGCAAAAATTGCCGAATCGCTGGAAACTTTGAACAGAACTGCCGAAGTTATTTACGTTGATGACGGTTCGACGGATAAATCTCTGCAAGTTCTGCGGGAAATTGCTTCAAAAGATGAAAGAGTTCGTGTAATTTCTTTGCGAAGAAATTACGGACAGACGGCGGCGATGGCGGCGGGAATTGATGCGGCAAAAGGTGAGATTTTAATTCCGATGGATGCCGATCTGCAAAATGACCCGAGCGATATAAAGCGTCTTTTAGAAAAGTTGGACGAAGGTTTTGATGTTGTTTCGGGTTGGCGAAAGGACAGACAGGATAAATTGTGGACACGAAAAATTCCTTCGTGGATCGCCAACAGCATAATTTCAAAGATTGGCGGAGTTCCGCTTCACGATTATGGTTGTTCGCTAAAAGCATATCGAAGGGAAGTTATTCAGGATGTCCGGCTTTATGGCGAAATGCACAGATTTATACCGATTTACGCAAGTTGGGCAGGTGCAAGAGTTACGGAAATTCCCGTTGATCATCATCCGCGAACTATGGGAAAATCAAAGTATGGACTTTCCCGCACAATTAAAGTAGTATTTGACCTTATAACGATAAAGTTTTTAGCAACTTACCAAACAAAACCCCTGTATGTGTTTGGTTCGTTTGGATTGATAGCATTTTTTGTTTCCGTCGTCGCGGGAATTTGGGCATTTGTCTTGAAGTTTGGCTATGGTGTCTCGTTTATCCTGACACCTCTACCCCTAATTGCAATAGTTTTGCTGGCGATCAGCGTCCAGTTTTTCTTGATGGGATTACTGGCGGAACTTCTTGTGCGGACATATCACGAATCACAAGACAAGGCGATATATGCCATTCGTGAAAAAATAGGTTTTAAAAATTCGGAAAGTTAGACCGAAGAAATCCAAAATCTAAAATCACAAATCCAAAATTGATATGTGTGGAATCGCAGGTTGGGCAAATTTAGATCCTCATCAATCGCCAATGTTTGGCGACGAGGTTTTGTTGTCTTCGATGTGCGATCAGATGTGGCATCGAGGTCCCGATTCGGAAGGTGTTTGGCTCGGAACGGGCGTTGCTTTAGGAATGCGGCGACTTGCTGTGATTGATTTAAAAACCGGCGATCAACCCGTTTGGAATGAAGATAAATCTGTCGTCGCGGTGATGAACGGCGAGATATATAATTTTAGAGAAATTCGCAAAGGTTTAGAAGAACGTGGGCATAAATTTTTAAGCCAGACGGATACGGAAATTTTGCCGCATTTATACGACGAACTTGGCGAAGCATTTCTTGATTGTTTAAATGGAATGTTCGCTCTCGCACTTTGGGACACAAAGCTCAATAAACTCATTTTAGCAAGAGATAGGTTTGGCGAAAAACCTCTTTATTACGGCACTTTTGATGACAAATTATTTTTCGCATCCGAACCGAAAGTTCTTCTTTCGCATCCGAAAATCAGCCCGCAAATAAATCCCGACGCTCTTCATCATTATCTTTCTTACGATTATGTTCCGGCACCGCTTTCTATTTACAAAGGAATTCACAAACTTCCCGCCGCACATCGTCTTGTTTGGGAAAACGGCAAAGTAAAAACGATCCGCTATTGGAAACTCAGTTTTCAGAAAAACGGCAAAAAACCTTCGGTCAAAGAGGCGGCTGAAACTTTGCGTGAAAAATTATCTGAATCGGTAAAAATGCGTATGATTTCTGACGTTCCGCTTGGTGTTCTGCTGTCGGGCGGAATTGATTCCTCAAGCATTGCGGCATTTGCTCAACAAAATTCAAGCGAAAAGATCAAGACTTTTTCAATTGGTTTTGAGGAAGATTCGTTTGATGAATCAAAATATGCAAGACAGGTCGCAAATCATTTAGGAACAGAGCATTACGAAGATCATCTGAGCGTTTCAAAGGCGAAAGAACTTATCACCGAAATTGGTGAATGGCTTGATGAACCGCTTTCGGATGGCTCGCTTTTGCCGACATTTCTGCTTTCTCGTTTTGTTCGCAAGCACGTTACGGTTGCACTCGGTGGCGATGGCGGTGATGAGATTTTTGCGGGTTATCCGATGTATTACGGACATAAAATGGCTCGTTTATATGATTCGATTCCGCGTTTTGTTCGTTCAGGCGTAATTGAACCGATCGTTAATAATTTATCCGTCAGCACAGATAATCTTTCGTTTGATTACAAAGCAAAACGCTTTGTTTCCGGGGCGAAATTTGATGTTGTCGAACGGCATCATTCGTGGTTCGGTTCGTTTTCCGCTTTAGAAAAGGAAGAACTTTTGAGTAATAGTGTTCAGTATGCAACGAAAAATATAGATATTTACAAGGGAGCGAAAAATTTATTGATTGATTGCAATGCCGAAAATCAAATCGAACAGATGCAGTTTCTTGATATGAATTATTATCTGGCGGAAGATATTTTGACGAAGGTTGATCGGGCAAGTATGGCGGTTTCGTTGGAAGTTCGAGCACCTTTCCTTGACCATAATTTGGCAGAATACGCTGCAAGTTTGCCAGCCGAATATAAATTAAAGGGAAGTGTGACGAAATATATTTTAAAGAAATCGGTTGCGAATTTGATACCGCAAAATATCATCAACCGTCCGAAAAAAGGTTTCGGAATTCCAATCGCACAATGGCTTAAAGGAACATTAAATCCTTTGCTGCACGATCTGCTTTCGCCGAGTCGCCTAATTATTCAGGATTTGTTTAACTATGAATATATTCAAGAACTTATACGCGAACACGAACAAGGAATTGCTAACCATTATAAACAACTCTGGACTTTGCTTGTCTTCCAAATTTGGTATGAAAACTTTATGAAGCAGAAGCGATAAAAAGTAAAAAGTAAAAAGTAAAAAGTAAAAATGGTTTTACGCACCAAAATTATCCTTATAAAAATAAACCTGCTTCTTTTACAAATTCTTTCCGCAAAAACCAATTAAAAACCAATTAAAAATGAACTTTTCTTGCTTGACATAATTATTTTCAAAATGGCATTCTAAAAAAGTTAGTAAGCACTTACTTATCTTTTGTGGAGAGAATAGGATTTGATTAAACCGATAGAAAATGTAACTACCCGAATGGCGGGCGATGAACGTCGTCAACAAATTTTGCAGGTGGCAATGAGTCTTTTCAGCAAGCATGGATTTGCCGGAACAACGACTAAGAAAATTGCGGAAGCGGCGGGCGTTTCGGAAGCGACTGTTTTTAAACATTTCTCTAATAAAGAGGAACTTTATTCAGACATTATAGACCATAAGGCTTGTAGTCACGGATTGGAAGAGCCATTTAAAGAAATCAGCGAAGAATTAGCAGCAAAAGATGACTTCGGCGTGTTTTACGGAATGGCGTTAAATGCCTTGAAACATCACCGTGAAGATCGTGATTTTATAAGACTTCTGCTTCATGCTGCTCTCGAACAACACGATTTATCGCGTATGTTCTTTGAGAGCTTTGTTGAAGGCATCTATGAATTTTTGAGTAACTATATTCGTCAACGCCAAAAAGATGGAGCTTTTCGTGAAATTGAACCAAAGATCGTTGTTCGGACTTTTGTTGGAATGTTTATTCATCATTCATTGAGCAACACGATTTTTGATACGGAACAAAGAATATTGAAAGTTTCCGACGAAGAAATAGCAAAAGAATTTGCGACTATTTTGTTGAACGGAATTAAAAAATAAAAGTAAAAAGTAAAAAGTAAAAAGTAAAAAGTAAAAAA
>JBGTHN010000334.1:0-3301 GCA_041746235.1 Pyrinomonadaceae bacterium
TTCTCTGTCATTATCAGAAAACTGTTCAAAAAGAACTGTATTTGCAGATAAAATTTTAATTATTTTGCCAAGCTTATCAAAATATAAATTGCTATCAGACCCTGGATTACCGCAACCGTCATTATCAATTATTTTGATACCTTTTAAGCTTTCCAAAACTTTTTTATTATCAGGGTTTTCTGTTTCTTGTGCATAAAAATTTATGCAAGATAGCAACAAGATGATTATTACAATTAATTGCTTCATTTTATTTACTCCTTATCTTTTATAACTTCAAACTCAAAGTATAGATCTTTTCCACGCATAATATAAGACAGATATTGTTCCCAAAATTTACGCAAGAATCTGAGTCCGGGAAATGTGTGGTCAATATTTACCAAAAATTGTATGCCGAGAGCCTTCCACAAATTCAAAAGTGTAACGTATCTTTTCAGAGGCTTTAAATTCACATCCGTATAAAAATCAAAATTTCGCTTTTCGGGATTAAATGTGTTGAACGAATAGGAACTAAAATGATTGCGATGCGTCGGATCGGCGTTCCAATCGGGATTTGTATAATGCGGTGTGACAAATTCGATTCTGCCGCCGTTTTTTGTGATTCGATAAAGTTCCGTTACAAACGCCATCACGTCTGGAACGTGTTCAACAACGTGCCTTGAAACAACTAGATCAAATTCATTATCTTCAAACGGATATGGAGTTTTACCTAGATCGTGAATAACGTCAGCACCCGTGCGTGGATTATAATCCAAGCCGATTGCACCCTCGAACTTGTTTGTGCCGCAACCGACATCAAGTATTTTTAGTTTGGAAATTTCCATTTCAAAAGATTTTGCCACGAATTACACTAATAACACGAATTAAGAAAATCTATTCGTGAAATTTGTGGCTTAAAAAAAATCTTATAAATTCCCTCGTTTGCGTTGTTCTTCTTCTATCGAGACAAATAACGCTTTAAAGTTTCCTTTACCGAAACCTTTGCATCCTTTTCGTTGCAGAATTTCATAGAAAACTGTCGGGCGATCTTCGACGGGTTTTGTGAAAATCTGTAGTAGATAACCTTCGTCATCACGATCAACGAGGATTCCGAGTTCTTTCAAACTCTCAATGTCTTCGTCAATGTCGCCGACTCTGTCTAATAGATTGTCGTAATATGAATCGGGAATGCTCAGAAATTCAACGCCGTTTTCGGCAAGTTTTGTAACCGTTTGGCGAACGTCTTTGCAAAGCAGTGCGATGTGCTGCACTCCAGCTGATTTGTAATAATCAATGTATTCCTGAATCTGTGATTTGCCGCCTTTGCCTTCTGCCGGTTCGTTGATCGGGAATTTGATATTGTGTCCGCCGTCCGACATAACGATCGACATCAACGACGAATATTCCGTCGAAATGTCTTTGTCGTCAAACGTGATATAGCGTTCAAAACCCATCACATCGCGGTAATAATCGCACCAATAGTTCATTTTACCGAGTTCGACATTGCCGACGATGTGGTCAACCAGCACGATTCCGACATCTTCGCCCGCAACATTTTGTTCTTCAAATGTCGGCAGAAAAACGCCCGAATAATTGTGTCCGTTGTTGGTGTTATAGGAAATAAACGAATGGATCGTGTCGCCGTAAGTTTTCACCGCCGCACGTCTGACGCTTCCGTTCTCGTCCTTCCAATCATACGGCTCGATCGCAACTTCCGCCCCGCGTTTGACCGCTTCGTTAAATGCATAATCGGCATCTTCAACCTGAAACGCAATATCCCGCACGCCGTCGCCGTGTTTAGTGATATGTTCTGCCGCGTAATGATCTTCACTAAGCGGAGTCGTGAAAACCAAGTTCACACGATTTTGCCGCATCACATAAGAAGTCGTCTCACGATTCCCCGTTTCCAACCCCGAATAAGCCGCCCGCGAAAAGCCAAACGCGTGTCTATAATAAAACTCCGCCTGTTTCGCATTGCCGACATAAAACTCAACGTGATGTATTTTTTTTAAACCTAATGGATTTTTTTCTTCTGTCATATAATTGCCTCTTTATTTTGTATCAAAATATTCTATTTTTCTGTAAACAGTATTCATCAGTTTCCAATCTGATTTTCCGTCTTTTTCTATTAACTTAAAGTCTGACTTTTTAATCCAATTTCCTTGACTGTCAAATTCATATTCGTATTTTCTTTTATCAATAACAGTATTTTCACTTGAATAATTTATAACTGAAATTGGAATATCGTTTTTATCAAATGAAATAACACTTTTAGTTCCTAATTCATTATTGGGTTTATAACTAAAAACTTCTGCAAGTCTGCACTTTTCATCTCTCTTAAAACCTACACGCATTCTTTGTTTATTTTTTGAATCTATATCAACAAACTCAAAATAATTTTTTTGTAGATCGTTTGTGAAAACCCATTTTTGCAACAAAGTATTATCTTCTATATTGTATTGAGCTATTTCTTTAACATTTCCTAATTCATCATAAACATATCTCGTTTGTAAATAAGACTTATTGCTCAATGCACTAAAAGTATCATTCGTTATAAGCCAATTCTTTTCGTTGTATTTAGAAACACTTTTAGGAGATTCTCTGCCTTCAATAGTATATGTATATTCTTCGACTTTTCTTCCTTGTCGGTCGAATTCAAATCTCTCCTTCAAAAGCGGTTTATTATGTTTGTAAATAAAATGTCCTTCAAATTCAAAAATTTGTTCTTCAATCTTAACTGATTTAACAGCACCCGAAAGATTGTCTTCGTTTCCGCTCGCCCATCTATCCATTTGATTTACACATTGTTTTTCTTGAGCATTAACGCAAGATGCAGAAATCAAAACCGTCAGACAAATCAAAAGCAAAATTGAATGTGAAAGGTGTTTCATAAATTTTCCTCTCTTCGCTCCGCAAGGAGCATCAATGTGGTAGCCAGTGGTGAACGCGGATGCGTGAACCTCTGGAATATTGTCGAAAAATTGATTTAGCTCTGAAAGAGCGTAACCAAAAACGTTGAAATCAAATCGTATGTCGCCCTTTCAGGGCTTGCCCGTTTTATTATCATTTTACCAGAGGTTTCGCTGTTGGCTTCACCACTGGCTACCACATATTGCATCTTCGATGCTCAAACCGAAAACTGTTGATACTCAAATCACAAAAATCAATCAATTAAATCAAAATCAACAATTATTTGATGCGGAATTTGAAACATTTGTAAATAATTACCACAAATATTTTTCTTCATAATCAACATTTCCGTTTTTCAATAACCAAACGTATTCATCTTTGAAATCTTTTTTCTTATGATGAATCGGTTGATTGC
>JBGTHN010000335.1:0-2531 GCA_041746235.1 Pyrinomonadaceae bacterium
GTCAGGCTTGCCAACATTCATTTTGCAAAGATTGTCCGCAAGGTTTCGGGGCAAGCGTAAAAATTTGTCCATATTGTGGTGCGATGTGTCGGGAAATTAACGAATTTCAAACTGCACAACAAAAAGAATTTGAATATCAAAGTGATATTTCCGGTGGATTCGGCTTCTCGGATTTCGGAAAAGCTCTGGCTTTTCCATTCAAATTTAAATCAAGTTTATTTTTGGGTGGATTATTTATTGCATTTTTAGGCATCGGACAAAAAGCCGCTGCGATGGGAAGTTTGTTTTTATTTGTCGGAGCAATTATTTGTTTTATGTTTGCGAATGCTATTACTTTCGGAGTTTTAGCAAACACGATTGATAATTTTTCGCAGGGTTATAAAGACAGAGACTTTATGCCAAGTTTTGATGAGTTTTCTATTTGGGACGATGTTCTCCATCCGTTTTTCCTTAGTATCGCAGTTTATATTTCATCTTTTGGTTTAGCGATAATTTTGGTTTTTGGAACAATCTGGTATGCGTGGAGTTCTTTTTCTGCACAGATGACAAAAGCACAGAGTTCTGAGGTAGCTTTGTCACAATCAGAAGATGCAAAAAAACACGTTGATGATTTATTGAAAAAATATAAAAAACAAAATGACGGACGAACAAATATAGAGATTGGCGAAGACGGTTTAACCGAAGGACAAAGAGATAATTTGGACGAAGAAGCCGAGTTTCAAAAATTGAACGATCTGGCAAACGGTTATCGCAAAGACCAACTTGAATCAACTTTCGGTAAAACCCCTGAAACTCAACAAAAGGAAATGCAAGCGATGGCGACTGAATTCGTAAAAAAAGCAGGAGTATTCTTGATTCTCTTTGCACTTGCAATGCTTTGGGGCTTGTTTTATTTTCCGGCGGCGTGTGCCGTTGCTGGTTACACACGATCATTTACGGCGACAATAAATCCGCTCGTTGGTTTGGATACAATAAAACATCTTGGGATAGATTATTTGAAAATATTGTTGATGATGATAATAATTTCTTTAATGTCCGGTGTAGTTGGTTTAGTTTTAGGGATGATTTTCTTCCCGTTCAATTTGCCGACATTTGGAAATTTACCTGCACAATTTATCGGAAGTTTTGTAACATTCTATTTCTCAATCGTTTTTGCAGTAACTCTCGGATACGCCCTTTATAAGAATTCGGCAAAATTAAAACTGTATCGCGGGTGAAAAATTAAAAATTAAAAATTAAAAAAGCAAAAGAATTTGTAAATAGATTCTTTTGCTTTTTTTTGTTTAAAATTGCCGTTTGTTTGTCTGGAGTTTCTTTTCTATAATTTTAAGTTTACTAAAGTCAGACTTTGGACTTTAGACTTTAGACTTTAGACTTATAAAATATGGCATTTTGGCGTAGAAATAAAAAAGATAAATTTTCGACTTCAACACTTGGACTTGATAAATCCATCGAGGAATTAAAAGCCGAAGAAGAAGCGATAGAAAAAGAATTTGGCGTTCGATTTAATAAAGCGATCGCTAAAACGCGGCATTCGATAAATAACAAACTCGATACGGTTTTTGAAAATCGCAAACAGATTGATGAACAATTTCTTGATGAATTAGAAGAATTGTTGATCTCAACCGACATCGGAGTTTCAACAACATTTCAGATTTTAGACGCAGTTCGCAAAGGCGTTACAAGACAAGAAATCAACGATCTCACCGCTTTGAAAAAAGCTATGAAAGACGAATTGCTCGAAATTCTAGCAAACACAGAAATCAAAGGCGTTGCGGCAGAAACGGAAGTTTCAACCGACATAAAACCTTATGTTTTGATGGTCGTCGGAGTAAACGGAGTCGGGAAAACAACGACAATCGGCAAACTCGCCCAACGAATCAAAGACGAAGGAAACCAAGTTATGATCTGTGCGGCAGACACATTTCGTGCTGCCGCTTCCGAACAACTCGAAATCTGGGCGGAACGTGCAGGAGTTCCTCTAATCCAACAAAAACAGGGAACTGATCCCGCCGCAGTTCTTTTCGACGCTTTAAAATCCGCAAAAGCAAAAGAAGCCGATGTTTTGATTGTGGACACAGCGGGAAGACTTCATAACAAATCAAACTTAATGGCGGAACTCGAAAAAATGAAACGAATCGCCAGCCGCGAAGTAGCAAAAGCACCGCACGAAACTCTGCTCGTAATTGATGCCGTAACAGGACAAAACGGACTAGAACAAGCCCGCCAATTTATGAAAACCGCGGACGTTACAGGAATTGTCCTAACAAAACTAGACGGCACAGCAAAAGGCGGAATCGCCGTCGCAATTTCAAAAGAATTAAATCTGCCAATTCGTTACGTCGGAATCGGCGAAGGCGTTGACGATCTAATGGTTTTCAATGCGGAAGATTATGTAAATGGATTGTTTAATTAGATGAATGTGTTTTATTAATAATGATTGAAGTTATAAAAAACAAATTTACTAGAGAATTCAATTTAGTTGAGGGCAAAAGGATATTTGAATGCGATATAGTGGATGCAAAAGATTC
>JBGTHN010000336.1:0-2019 GCA_041746235.1 Pyrinomonadaceae bacterium
TTCCGCCACTTCCGCAACCTTGACAGTTGACATAAACAGATTTGCAATTTCTACATGTTCCACCTAACCACCAGTTTATTAATCCATTAATAGCGAAGAAGCCATCTTTATCAAGAACTACACAATCCTTTTCACAAATTAAACACATTAACCATTTGTCAACTACAATTAAATCTGTAGCCTCATCAATCGAGAAAATCCTTAAATCAAGTCCAACATGATTTGCTTTTAATTCTGCCGGCTTTGTCCATCCATTACTTGTAACTATTATTGCTTTATCTGCATTGACAGAGTCGGCCAACATCAATATTTCTTCAATATCCTTGACATCAAGTTTTCCTTTCCTTTTTTTTGCGTCAATCAGTATTTTGAATTTATGACTTCCAAGATTCAATTCCCACCAAACATCAACTTGCCTTGATTGACCAGTTACTTTATCTGGAATAGTTATATTTTTATTAACAGTTCCAAATTCATTCATCTGTTCATACAATTCACCAACAGCATCTTGATATTCTTGCCATTTCATATTAAACAGTTTCCAATTTGGCTTTTAATTTGCTCAAAGCGGTCTTGTCTTTCAGAAGACTTTCAATCACATCGCCGGCTATTCTATCCGTTTGTGAACCGTCAATTTTCTCCCGCAATGTTTGGTTGATCAAAGTCTGATATCCTGTTTTGGACAATTCAGCCTCATTTTTGAAATGCTCGACAATATCTGCATCAAGGTAGATCGTAATTCGGTTTTTGCTTTCCCGCAAAGATTTATTGATTGCCGCATTTGGGCGGTCTTTTCGGTCAATCCTTTTAAAACGTTTATTGAATTCTTCCTCATTATCAAAAATTGTTTCGTCAAAATCTTTTGTCATATTTTTTCACCATCCAATTTTCAGCCTTGCGAGCTGAAATAAATCTTACATCGTCCGTTTCAAGTATCGTGTACGCCAACACAATCAAACCATATTGAGCAGCTTGACCGATGATTCCCCAACGGATTTCCGTTTCGTCTGAATGTTCATAATCTTCAAAATCAACGGAAAAAGGGTCTTCAAAAACATCGAAAATCAAGTTAAAATCAATTTTATGCTCTCGAATTACCTTCAATCTTTTTGATTCATCCCAAACGAACATAGTTGGATTTTATATGTACGATATATGTATGTCAACAGATTTTAGTTTGCATAGTTAAGTTAGAGTGAATTTATCAACTTACAACACTCGGTGGTTGCATCACAGTTCCGCAATTGTCGCAGGTTCGTAAATCAACACTCGAGTAAAAGCGGTTGAAAACGCCTTGAAACTGCGTTGTGATGTCCGTCAGGACAAAGTATTCTTCGTATAGTTTCTCGTTGCAGTTTTCGCAAAACCACATCAGACCGTCTTTTTCGCCTTCGCGGCGTTTTCGTTCGATGACGAGACCGACCGTGTTTTCGCCGCGGATCGGATTATGCGGAACGCGCGGCGGGAGAAGGAATATCTCGCCCTCGCGGATGGAAACATCGACCGATTTGCCGTCTTCCTGAATTTTGACAAGAATGTCGCCTTCTAGTTGGTAGAAAAATTCCTCGCCTTCGTCGTAATGATAATCCTTGCGCGAATTCGGTCCGCCGACGACTTGCACAATAAATTCCGCATCTTCGTAAACCAATTTGTTGCCGACGGGCGGTTTTAACAAATGACGATGTTCGTCAATCCATTTTTTGAAATTAAAAGGTCTTTGTATTGGCATATAATTTTCACCTCGTTAAATATCAATCAAACCTAAACTGATTTTGACTGATAAATCAACTTTTTTCAGCGTCGAAACTTTAATTTTCCCGATTTTCTTGAACAATCGCCGACAATCAATCGAGCGAATTTGATTGAGCAAAACAACCGAATCCTGCTTTAGACCGCCTTCGTCCGCCGCAATCAAAACTTCGGTCGGATAAAGCGTGTCGTCAAATTTTGAAGTAATCGCCGCGACAATCGTAATCGGACTGTGTTCGTTGGCGACATCGTTTTGAACTATCAGTGCCG
>JBGTHN010000337.1:0-12940 GCA_041746235.1 Pyrinomonadaceae bacterium
GATCGCGGAACTGTTCAGGTTTTTCGTGGAAATTACGCATATTATTTAGAGAAAAAAGAAGAGCAGGAAACTTTAATTGAGGTCGAAGGACACAAGCGGGAGCAGAGAATTAAAAAAGAATTGGCGTGGCTTCGAACCGGGACGAAAGCACGCACAACAAAATCAAAAGCACGCATCAATGCCGCTTACGATTTAATGGCTCAACCAAAAGATCAGAAGAAAGACGAGATAGATATTGCCATCGGTTCAAAGCGTTTGGGTTCTAAGATCATTGAGATCGAAGGAATTTCAAAATCTTATGGCGACCAAAAATTGATTGACGATTTTTCATATCTCGTTAAACGCAATGACCGCATCGGAATCATTGGTGCGAATGGTTCGGGGAAAACTACTCTACTTGAAATTATTACAAATCGAATCAAACCTGATGCGGGCGAGATCGAAATTGGCGAAACGGTTCACATCGGTTATTACGATCAGGAAAGTCGTGCGTTAAACGAAGAACAGCGTGTGATTGATTACATTAAAGAAGTCGCCGAATATGTGACAACAGTTGGCGGACATCAAATTACTGCAAGCCAGATGTTGGGCAAATTCTTATTTCCACCGAAAACTCAATATTCGTTTATCAGAAATCTTTCGGGCGGCGAACGTCGCAGACTTTATCTATTGAGAATCTTAATGGCATCACCGAATATTTTATTCCTTGACGAGCCGACCAATGATCTGGACATTCAAACGCTTGTTGCACTTGAAGATTATCTCGACGATTTTGCGGGTGCATTGATTGTTGTCAGCCACGACAGATATTTTCTTGATCGCACAATTGATAATATTTTCAAATTTGAAGATGATGGCAAAATAAACGAATATCCGGGAAATTATTCGGCATATTTAGAACGCATCGAAGCGGATCAAGCCGAAGCAAAAGAAATCGAAAAACAAGCCGAAACTAAACCTCAAGAAACACTTAAAGAATCTAAAACTGAAATTCCAAAAAAACTCTCATATAAAGAAAAGCAGGAATTTGAAAAATTAGAAACAGAGATTGCAGTAGCCGAAAGCCGCTTAACTGAACTAGAAAAAGAATTGGTTGAATTTGCGACGGATTCTTTTAAACTCAATGAACTTTACACCGAAAAACAGACGCTCGAAGAACAACTTGAAAAAAATGTTGAGCGTTGGACGGAACTCGCCGAAAGAGCCGATCTATAATTTTCATCGCATATAAACACAACAAAGGAAATTGTCCAGAGGTGGACATGGATTAATACAGCTAAAGAAAATGAACTTCAAAGATTTTCTTCAAACTGTCCGTGTCTATCTATGTCTATCTCTGGACAACATTTTTATCCTACAATTTAACCTTAAAAGTTGGCACGTATCTTGCAATTAACTACTTCAAACTAAAAAGTTTGTTTTAGTTTGATACAGAATACGTTTATTACGGATAAAAGAACGCTTGGAAGGTATCGAATCTAAACAATTTAACGAAAAAAAGGGGAAGTTTGAATTATGAGCAAGTTAAAAAAAGTAAAAAGTAATAAAAAATCAGAAAAATCGGTAACGGAATTTTTAACCGATACCTCAACAAATGTAAGCAAAACGGAACGTGTCGCTTCTACAACAGCGGGCGGAGCTTTGATAGCTTATGGTGTAAAACGTAAGGATTGGATCGGTGCTTTGTTAGCGGTTGCGGGCGGAGCATTGGCTTATCGAGGTGCGACGGGGCATTGTCAGGTTTATGATGCGTTAAATTTTAATACGAATGATAAATCTTTAACCGAACGGGTAAAAAATACAGCTTCGAATTGGTTGGAACAAACTGTTGAAGTTGAGAAAACGGTAACGATCAATAAACCGGCGGCGGAACTTTATAAATTCTGGCGAAATTTTGAGAATTTACCACAATTTATGGATCACCTCGAAGCAGTCAAAGTTATTGATGACAAACATTCGGAATGGACGGCAAAAGCTCCTCTCGGAAGACAGGTTCATTGGAAAGCAACGGTTACAAATGATATGGAAAATCGGCGAATCAACTGGCAATCGGATGAAGGTGCGGATGTGCCGAATCGCGGAATGGTTGAATTTATGGAGAATGCAGCTAACGGAACGGTTGTAAAAGTAACACTAAAATATGAACCACCCGCAGGCAAGATCGGTGAACTCGCCGCATATTTCTTAACCGAAGAGCCTGATACACAGGTTGAAGAAGATTTGCGAAACTTTAAGCGTTTGATGGAAACCGGCGAAGTTATAACTGTCGAAGGTCAAACTTCGGGACGTGCGAAATCGGCGACAAAAGTTAAAACGGCAACAGTATAAAATATTAGAAAGAATAGTGAAATTTGTTTGGAAATGGATTTATTTAGCTTTAAGTTAGAAAAAAATTAGAAATACGACAGATAACAAATAAAACCGTTTTCAAACAAATAATTTTTAAAAGAGAAATAGTTACAACGAACAAAGGGAGAAATTAAATGAAAGCAGTATGTTGGTATGGGACACAGGATATACGAGTGATGGACGTTCCTGAACCGGAGATTTTGAACGCACGGGACGCGATCATAAAAGTTACGACGACGGCGATTTGCGGTTCGGATCTGCACTTATATAACGGCGTTATGCCGACGATGGAAAAGGGCGATATTCTCGGACATGAATTTATGGGTGAAGTTGTTGAAGTCGGAAAAGAGATCAAAAATTTGAAAAAAGGCGATAGAGTTGTTGTGCCTTTTACGATCGCTTGTGGAGATTGTTTTTTCTGCAAAAAAGAAATTTGGTCAGGTTGTGATAACTCAAATCCAAATCCCGAAACAACACAAGAATTATACGGTTTCGCACCGTCGGGATTATTTGGCTATACACATATGATGGGCGGATTTGCCGGCGGACAAGCCGAATATGTGCGTGTGCCTTATGCCGATGTCGGACCGATTAAAGTTCCTGATCATCTTGATGATGAAAAGGTTATTTTCTTGTCCGATATTTTCCCGACGGGTTATCAAGGTGCGGAAAATTGTGGTATTGAAGAAGGCGATTCGATTGCTGTTTGGGGTTGTGGTCCGGTCGGACAATTTGCAATTAAATCCGCAAAAATGCTCGGTGCAGATAAGGTTTTTGCGATAGATCATTATAAAGAAAGACTCGATCTGGCAGTTGAAGAAAATGAAAATGTAATTCCGATAAACTTTGATGATAAAGATGTTTTTGAACAATTAAAAGATCAAACAGGCGGACACGGACCTGACGCTTGTATCGATGCGGTCGGCTTGGAAGCACACGGAAAAACCGCCGATGCGATCTATGATTATGTGAAGACAAACATGTATCTCGCAACTGATCGAGCACATGCACTTCGACAAGCAATAACTTGTTGTCGCAAAGGTGGAACTGTTTCAATTCCGGGAGTTTACGGTGGATATATTGATAAATTTAATTTCGGTGCTGCATTCGGGAAGGGGTTGACCTTGAAAATGGGGCAAACGAATATGATGAAATATTTGAAACCGCTTTTGAAATCAATCGAAGAAGAAAAGATTGATCCTTCATTTGTGATTTCGCACAAACTAAATATTGACGAAGCGGCGAATGCTTATGATAAATTCAATACTGATAAAAATCAGTGGCGAAAAGTAGTTTTGAAACCGTAAGAATGCGGAATCAAATAAATTATTACCTAAGAAAAACAGGAGGAAAAAATGGCACAATGTGAAGTTTGCGGTAACGATTATTATCTATCATTTGAGGTTATAACAGCAGGAAAAACGCACGTTTTCGATTCGTTCGAATGTGCGATACATAAACTTGCACCCGTTTGTGCGAACTGCGGTTGCAAGGTGATCGGACACGGTGTAGAGGGAAATGCAGAGATTTTCTGCTGTGCTCATTGTGCCAGAAAAGAGGGCGTGGAAGGCGTTGACGACCACGTTTGGGGCAAGGAAAAAGAAACTGCTGAAAAAATGAAAGAATAATTTTTAATCAGCAAAATGAACTCTTATGAATGCCGTGTCTAATTTTTAGGCACGGCATTTGTATTGTTAGAGTATTTACGAAGTTAAATGTATTTGATTCGGACACCAGGAAAGTTATTAATGTTAATGAAGATAAATTTGAAAAAAATTGAAGAACAAGTGGTTGTAATCTTTGGAGCGTCAAGCGGAATCGGTCGGCAGACGGCTCTTGATTTTGCTGAAAAGGGAGCAAAACTTACACTCGCTTCCAGAAATGAAGCGGGTTTGGATTCTTTGGTCAATGAAATTGAATCAAAAGGCGGAACAGCATTTTATGTTCTAGCAGATGCAGCAAATGCGGATGAAGTTGAAAAGGTTGCTGATCAGGCGTTTGAACGATACGGACGAATTGATACATGGGTTCATGTTGCCGGAACTTTGATCTTTGCAAGGTTCGAGGAGATCACACCGAAGGAATTTAAGCGTGTTATCGAAGTTAATCAACTCGGACAAGTTTATGGTGCAATGGCGGCTTTGCCTTATTTAAAGAAGTCAGGCGGCGGAGCATTGATTCACGTAACGAGTGTCGAAGCATTTCGGACAGTTCCATATCAATCCGCTTACGGCTCTTCAAAACACGAGATAAAAAGATTTTTGCAGGCATTGCGGGTTGAATTACAAGCCGAAAAAGTTCCGATCAGTGTTACGGAAATTATGCCTGGAGCGATAAATACGCCGATCTGGGATAAGGCTCGCAATAAGTTTGAATACAAAGTGCGTCCGGCTTTGCCACCGATATATCATCCGAAAATTGTTTCAGATGCAATTTTGTATTCTGCTGAAAATAAAGTCCGCGATATGGTTGCTGGCGGCGGTGCGGCGGGTGTTCCGATAGTAGAAAGGTTTTCACCTTTATTAGCAGATAAACTTTCATATCTATTCGGCTTAAATCAATTTAGCGAAGAAAAACAATCAGCGAGCCCGCCTGACGGATTATTTGAATCCGTTGATGAAATGCAACAGGTCGAAGGACGTTTCACCGATGAACAATTGATGAGCGATCCATACACATGGTCGAAAACTCATCCGAAGAAAACAAATTTAATTTTCGGAGCGATTGGCGGCGTTATCGGCGGTTTATTGGCTTACAAACTTATAAAAAAGGAGGAAATTTAGATGAACAAATTATTATGGGGAGCAATTGCCGGATTTGCGGCGACAGTTCCAATGACCATTGCAATGAAATTGATGCACAAGGAATTGCCAAATCAGGAACGCTATCCTTTGCCTCCACGTCTGATTATCGAAGAAGTAACGGAAGAAACTAAAACGGATGATGATTTGAATGAAGCAGAAAAATATAACTTGACGATGTTTTCACATTTCAGTTACGGAGCGGCGACCGGAGCAATTTATGGCGCGGGAATAGATCAGATGAATGTTAGATCAAACGCATTAACAGGAACTGCTTTTGGCTTAACGGTTTGGACAGTGAGTTATTTAGGATTATTGCCCGCGTTGGGAATTCTAACTCCGGCAACTGAACATCCTATGCGGCGAAATGCTTTGATGATTGCGGCACATATTGTCTGGGGAATATCTCTCGGCGAAATTTTACGTTTGGCAAATTCAGATCGAAAAGGGGAAATTTATGCAGAACAAACTCAGTAAACCGCAGGAATTAAGACGTGATCTACAGGAAGAATCGGGTGACGGTTTAACAATACGCAGGGCAGTTATCGGTTTATCGCTTTTAGGAATTGGAGCGATGACCGCAGTATCTTTATATCAGACTGGAATCATTAAACATTTGCCCGACCCGCCAATCGAAGATTTTGATTCGGACAAGGTAAATTCTTCCGACACGGCTTATGCTCTAGGCGTTCCCGACGGAACTTTATCGCTGGCAAGTCTGGCAGCAAATATTCCGATCGCGGCATTCGGCGGAGCGAATCGGGCAGAAACGCTACCACTTGTTCCAATAATTTCCGCCGCAAAATCTACCGTCGAAGCAGCGGTTGCGGGCTGGTATTTTTATCAAATGCCTGCAAAAGAAGGTAAATGGTGCGGTTATTGTATTACCGGAGCTTTAGCAAATTTCGGAATTGCGGCTCTGACAATTATTGAAGCGAAAAAGGCTTGGAAACATCTTTAAAGAACTTGAAAAAGAGTTTTTATTAAGTTAAGACAAAAATATAGGAGAGAAATTATGAACGATCTATACAAATTACAAGATGACGAACCGAAAGAACCGATCAAAGAGCCGGGAGAGCCTGTGCCTGAACCGAATCCTGATCAACCAAAACCTGTTCCGCAGACTCCGCCGAGTCCGCTTGATCCTTATCCGGTCAGTGATCCGGTGCCTGAGCCTGAACCTGTTCCGGGACCGCCGGAGCCGATTCCTGTATTTCCGCCGGATGTTGAATTTTAGTTTTTAAAGATTCAACAATTTGAACTTTGAAAATTAAATCTTTTCGGGTAGAATCTTCAAGCATCAACCGATGGGTTTCCCGCACACTCGTTTGGTAATTTGCCTCTTTTGTGAAAAACCAAAAGCGTAAATTATCCGGTTGATTTGTAAAAAAAAAGCCGTAAGCTATGAACAGTTAAGATGTGAACTCTGTTGATGGCTTACGGCTTATATTTTGTTTATGAAAATAGTTCGTATAATTGCAAGGTTAAATGTCGGCGGTCCGGCGAAGCATGTTGTTTGGCTCAATGAAGCCTTGCAAGATGATGAGTTTGAATCAGTTCTTATTACAGGCAGAGTTCCGGCAGGCGAAGAAGATATGAGCTATTTTGCTGAACAAAATAGCGTTAAGCCAATCTTTATTGAACAGATGAGTCGAGAATTGTCGCCGAAAGATATTGTTTCGCTTTGGAAAATTTATCGGCAGATTATTAATGAAAAACCTGATATTATTCATACGCACACGGCAAAAGCTGGAACGATCGGGCGAACTGCGGGATTTTTATATCGTTGGTTGACATTAAAAACACTCATCGGAAAACCGCGAAAGGTTAAAATAATACATACCTTTCACGGACATATTTTTCACGGTTATTACAGCGATTTGAAAACTAAGGTGTTTTTGTTTATCGAAAAATTTCTGGCAAAATTTGCGACCGATAAAATTATTGTTATTAGCGAGCAACAAAGGTATGAGATCAATGAAGTTTATAAAGTCGGAAAAAGCCAGCAATTTGAGGTTATACGGCTTGGTTTGGATTTGAAGACTTTTGAGGATTGGAAGAGCAAGAAAGAAATTCTGCGTAATGAGATCGGCGTTAAAGATGATGAAATTTTAGTCGGGTTGGTCGGACGTTTGACGGAGATCAAGAATCACGAGATGTTTTTGAAAGTTGCGAAAATTTATAATGACGAAGCGAAAAATTCAGACTTGCCGAACATTAAATTTGTTATAATCGGTGATGGACATCGGCGTGATGCTTTGGAAAAAACTGTGAAAGATTTCGGCATTGAAAGCAGTGTTATTTTTGTTGGAAACAGGGAAGATGCAGATGTTTTTTATGCGGGACTTGATATAGTTGCTTTGACTTCTTTGAATGAAGGAACACCGCTTTCTTTGATCGAAGCGATGGCAAATGAGAAAGCTATTGTTTCAACTTCCGTCGGTGGTGTAGTTGATTTGCTTGGCGAAACCACAAATGAAACCGATGGTTTTAAGATTTGTGAACGCGGTATTCGGGTTGAATCGGAAGATGCAGAAAGTTTTTATAAAGCATTGATATATGTGACGAAAGATAAAACCTTGCGTTCTGCATTTGGCAAAAATAGTAAGAATTTTGTATTAAAGAATTATGTTGTCAGCCGACTTGTCGCAGACATAAAAACTTTGTATCGAAGTTTAACAAAAGTTTAATGTTGTTGCAGATTTGATTTTAATTGCAAAATACCTTGTAATGAGCGATATAACCCTTTGAATAATCATAGAATTTCCAAGAAATCCCTCAATGAAAGAAATGATTTCAAATCCATTTATTATCACGGCAATTAGTATCGCTTTGTCAGTTATGCTGACTTTTATCGTGCGTAAATATGCACGAAAATACGATTTTGTTGCCAAGCCGAAAACCGACCGTTGGCACAAAAAGCCGACGGCGTTATTGGGTGGAATTTCAATATTTTTAACAACCGTTTTGGTTTATGTTCTGTTTGTTCCGAAAACTCCGCAAACTTGGATAATTCTTGCAGGAAGCACGTTTTTGTTTCTGGTTGGGTTGGTTGATGACATTTTGCTTATCAAGCCGTATCAAAAACTTATCGGACAATTTATCGGAGTCGGAATTATATTGGGAGTTCCGTCTGTTTTTGATTATTCACCGCTGGTTTTGTCTTGGACAAGTTGGGATTTTGTGAATGTCTGTCTGACGGCATTTTGGCTGATCGGAATTACAAATGCCATCAACTTACTCGACAATATGGACGGACTTGCCGCCGGAATTTCGGCAATTGCCGCTTTTACTTTGGCAATCGGTTTTGGTGCGAACGGACAATCTTTTGAACTTTTGCTTATCTGTACATTTATCGGTGCATTAGTCGGATTTCTTGTTTTTAATTTCAATCCTGCATCTATTTTCATGGGGGATGCAGGTTCAATGTTTGTCGGATTCTTTTTGGCAAGTTCGGTGATGCTTAGCGAAACAGGCGGACGTTCAAGAAGTATCGTGTCCGTTCTGGCTGTTCCGGCTTTGATCTTATTTGTGCCGATCTTTGATACTACTTTTGTAACGATTCTACGAAAAATATGGGGACGCAAAGCATCACAGGGCGGACGCGACCACACTTCACACAGACTCGTCGCACTCGGACTTTCGGAACGCTCGGCAGTTTTGATGCTATACGGTTTTGCAATTTTAGCAGGCGTAATTTCACTATTAGTAAGTCAGCTACTTTTAACTCAAAGTTTGGCGTTGATTGCTGTATTTATAGTGATTTTAACACTTATCGGAGTTTACCTTGCCAAAGTTAAGGTTTATGAAGAGCAAGATTTAGATGTTGCTATAGAAAATAATGCGATGTATGGATTCCTTTTAAATCTGTCGCACAAACGTCGTGTTTTTGAAGTGATTTTAGATGCTTTTCTTATCACACTTACATATTATTTCTCCTATATGTTGCTTTCCGATAATTTTGAAAATAGTCCCAATTGGGAACTTTTTCTTAAAACCTTACCGATCTTGATTGTTGCCAATTTGGGAGCATTTTTGGTCGTTGGAGTTTATCGTGGAATCTGGCGTTACACGGGTATTCAAGATTTAGTTACATTCACAAAAGGTGTTATTTTAGGTTTGGCACTAAGCGTTTTAGCCATTCTTCTCTTTTATCGTTTTCAGGGTTTCTCAAGGGCATTATTTGTTTTAGATGGTGTTTTGTTGCTGGCTGCACTTGCCGGAAGTCGTATGGCGTTTCGGCTACTTCGCCAACTTCTTCCTAATCCAACAAATGGCAATAAACGAAATATATTGATCTATGGTGCAGGTGACGGCGGCGAAATGATTTTGCGGGAACTTGAAAATAATCCTGATTGGGAATACAAGGCAATCGGTTTTTTGGATGATGATCCGCTGAAAAAAGATAAAGTCATCCACGGGCTTCGCGTATATGGCGGAAACGGTTCGCTTCCCGCAATTTGTCAAGAAAATGATGTGCAGGAAATTTTACTTTCTTTTCGTTCAATTTCAACCGAAAGATTAAAAGAGGTTCGTGTAATTTGTCAGGATGCGAATGTTTCTCTTAAACGTGCTTTGATAAAGATCGAACCGATTGATATTGAATAATCGTATCTGTAACGATAAACCGATTCCAAAAAAACGAAATAATTAAATTCCAAACTTTATCTATTTGATAAATTTCAATAAAATCCTCTCAACAAACTTTTAAGCAATCATCAATTTATTCAATATGCCGACCGCAACAATCAAAGTAAATTCTCCTTTGCAACGTATTTTGTTAATTGCGTTCGGATTGTTTTGTGTAATCTTTGTTTTTTTTGCGGCGAAATGGTTTTTTGGAAATTCTGTTTCAACCCGAGTCTTTCAAAAAGAAATTGCCGAATTTGCAATCGGTTTAGCACCAAAAGATCCGCAGACTCATTTTGCGGCAGGTGCTTTATATGAGCAATCATTTCAACCCGAAGACTTCTCGAAATCTCTCGCAGAATATGAAAAAGCTGTTTCACTTTCACCGAACGATTATCGGTTATGGGTTGCTTACGGCAGGGCAAAACAGCGAAATGGAGATTCGGCAGGTGCGGAAAAAGCATTGTTGAAAGCTCTGGAACTTGCTCCGAATTACGCAGAAGTTCATTGGGTTTATGGAAATATTCTGCTTCGACAGGGGAAAACGGCAGAAGCATTTGCGGCAATTCGGCGGGCAGTTGAAGGCGACACAAAATTTGCAAATCCCGCCGCATCTATTGCCTGGGATATATTTGAAGGCGACTTGAACGCCGTGAAAAAAAATATCGGAAACTCCACGCCCGTCCAGTCGGCGTTGGCTGTATATCTCGTTAGCCAGAAACATTTTGACGAAGCATTGGAAATTTGGAATAGTTTGCCGACAGCCGAAAGAAAAACAAAATTTCGGGAAGATGGAGAAAAATTATTCAACGAATTAATTACAAATAAGAAATATCGTTCGGCGTTGGCTGTGAAATCTCAAATTGCTAAGGACGATGCCAAGAAAATTTCTGTCGGAACTATTACCGATGGAAGTTTTGAAGGTGTTATAAATGTGGACAAAACAGAGGTTTTTGAATGGGAAATCGCCAAGGGAAACCAGCCAAACATTGGTGTCAGTCTTGAGCAAAAACGTAGTGGTGCAAAGAGTCTGGCATTTGTTTTTAATTCGCCCGTCGGCAAAGATTTTCGTACGGTTTCACAAATTGTTGCGGTTGAAAGTGGTCAAAAGTATGAATTTCAAGCATTTTATAAATCCGATCTGGAAACTTCGGCAACTGTAAAATGGGAAATTGCCGATGCAGAAAGTGGCAAGATTCTTGCCACAACCAATGCAATCGAACAAAAAGCGGATTGGAAAAGTGTGAGTGCAAGTTTTACAACTTCGGATGATATTGAAGGCGTAATAATCCGGCTCATACGGGAAACTTGTATATCGGCGGATTGTTCAATAAGCGGATCGGTTTGGTTTGATGAAATTTCGCTGAAGCAAAATTAATCAAAAAAATAAAAAAGTATGGCGGAAAGTTTAGAAACAACAAGTTCATCCGAATGGTTTGATGCAACGATCGTCAAGGAAAAAACCACCTTTTGGGGCGGTGCGGTTTTCTTTATGATTTGTCTGATTGCGATTTTTGCGAATCTCGCATTCGGCGGAGTCAGCACTGGTGCATTAGGTTTAATTTCCATACTCATCGGATTACTTGTTATTTTCTGGGTTCTTGACGCTTGGAAAAATAAACAAATATCGTTTTCGACAAATTTTTTGCAATTGCCGATTTTAGGCTTGATTGTCATCGGTTTAATTCAACTTTTACCTTTTTATACGCCCGACATTCCAAATAATTTACTGCAAACATCCGCCGTCAGTTCGCTTTCGCTTGATCCTTATTCGACCAGATTTGCAATAATCAAACTTGTTATTTATCTGATATTTTTTGCTTCTGCTTTAAGATATATCAATACCCAAAAGCGTCTGCGAAAAGTTGTTATTACGATAATTGTTTTCGCTTCGATAATGGCATTTTTTGGAGTTTTGCAAAGGCTTGCGAGTTCTGAATTTATTTATGGCATACGCGAAGTTAAACAAGCTGTTCCATTTGCCTCTTATGTAAATCAACATCATTTTGCCGCATTTTTGGAGATGACGATCGGCTTAACGCTCAGTTTGCTTCTCGGTAGCGGAACAAAAAAAGACAAACTTTTACTTTTGATTATCGCCGTTGTGCTAATGGGAATTGCAATTATTTTTACAGGTTCGCGTGGCGGATTTATAAGCCTGATCGGTGTCATCTGTTTTTTAGTTTTGTTGAATATATTTAACCGCAATAAAAATATCGAAAAAACAGAAGATCAAGATGTTGCAGATGAACAAAGTCCTTTGATGCGTAATCTGATCTTAATTGGCGGAAGTGTTGGTTTGGTAGTTGTTTTGTTTATTACGGTGGCGTGGCTCGGTGGTGGTGATTCGGCTTTGCGTGGTACCGGGATTGAGGTAAATCAAGCTGATTTTACAAGCGGCAGAACACACTTTTGGGGTGTCGCCTTGCAGATAATAAAAGACAATCCGATCTTAGGTGCGGGACTCGAATCCTTTGGTGTGGCTTTCACAAAATATGACACTTGGAACGGGCAATTTCGTCTTGAATACGCTCACAATGATTATTTACAAATTTTAGCCGACGCAGGAATTTTTGGTTTGCTTTGTATTATTGGATTTATATTTTTACTTTTTAAACAAAGCTTTAAAATTATAAACTCCACGTCCGACAATTTCCGTCGAAATGTTGCGATTGGTTCGCTTGCCGGTTGCTTTGGAATTATGATTCACAGCTTTTTTGATTTTCCGCTTCGCACGAATGCAAATATGTTTTTCTTTTTGATTCTGGTTACACTCGCTATCGTTCCGATCAATTACCCAAAACTCTATCGAAAAAGGGTGAAAGGTGGAAAGTAGAAAGTAAAAAGTAAAATATGAGTGAAGATACTCCCAACAAAAAAGTTAAAATTATTGATATTAGGGAAAGAGCATTTGCTTTTGCTGTTAGAATCGTCAAACTTTGCAAATATCTTGAGAAGAATTCTGATGTTAGCAAGTCATTAATAAATCAACTTCTTGATGCCGGAACTTCTGTTGGAGCAAATCTTGAAGAAGCAGTTGGAGGACAAAGCAGAGCAGATTTTAATCACAAAAATTCTATATCTCTTAAAGAAGCAAGAGAGTCTAACTTTTGGCTTCGACTGATTTTAGAAACTTCAACATTCAATAAACAAGTAAAAAA
>JBGTHN010000338.1:0-4006 GCA_041746235.1 Pyrinomonadaceae bacterium
GCCGCTACAAATAAAATAATTATCGCTTGCAGAACTTCAACTAAATCCTTTGAAACATATTCTGTAAATGCGTCAACGAAAATTCCGCCACGTAACAAAATCGCAAAGAATATTGCCGCGATGAAAACGCCAACCGGATGATTTCTGCCAAGCAAGGCAACAGCGATTCCTAAAAAACCCCAATCGGCGGAAAATCCGTGATAGTAATTGTGTCGAAAACCCATAACTTCGCCGATTGCGACCATTCCTGCTAATGAACCCGAAATTGTCATCGCGATAATTATTTGCTTTTTCGGTGAAATTCCGCCGTATTCCGCCGCCGAAGGATTCTCGCCAACTGCACGTAATTCATAGCCCCATTTTGTTTTCCAAAGGAAAATGTAAACAAGAACACACATCAATATCGCAATCAAAAATGCAATATTTAGTTTTACGTCCGCCGGAATAAACGAGAAAAATTGATTGAGTTGTGGAATTGTTGCGGCATCACCAATTGGTGCGGTCTGCAAGATCGGATCACCCGGAATTCTATAATGATATTGCGTTAGATAACTGACCAAAGCAATGGCGATGAAGTTAAGCATTATTGTATTAATAACTTCGTGCGAGCCAAATTTTGCTTTTAAATATCCGGGAATTGCTCCCCATAAACCGCCGACAATTATTGCTGTTGCCATACAGATCGGAATAAGCAAAAGTGCCGGAAGACTTGTCAACCACCAAAGCGATGGAGGTAAATTCATCCACGACCAATAACTTGAAACATTGCCGACTTGAACCCAAACGCCGCCTAATTTAATTCCAACCCAAGCCGTCGCAAACGCCGCCATATAAAGTTGCCCTTCTGCCCCAATGTTCAAAAGTCCGCAACGAAACGCGACCGCAACAGCCAATCCCGTAAAAATAAGTGGCGTTGCATAAAAAAGCGTCTCAGTTACCCCTTTGACTGAACCAAAAGAGTTTTCGACAAGTAGTTGAAATGTTGTGATCGGATTATCGCCAATAATTAAAATAATTATTCCGCCGATAATAAATGCGGCGGCAACGGCAATCAATGGATATAGTGCTTCACGAAAAATTTTCATTTTTATTTGGCTATTAAATAAACACAAAACTTCACCCGATTTTTGTGAAATACTTGTATTTTGAATTGTTTGGAAAGATGCGACATAAATATAACCTTTTCTTTGTAAAAATGTCATCTTTTTATTGCAAAAAGTTACATTTTTATAAATTTTTTTACCAGACAATTTTAGACTTGACAGCAAGACACTCAGGTTTTATTATTGGTAAAGACTAAGCAATTAGTTGAATTTTACATATTTAACCTAAAAATTATTTGGAGGTAAGAAAATAATGAGTTTAATTAAATATGATCCATTTCGTGAATTACGAAGCTTGCAAGATGAGATGAATCGTCTTTTTATGACGAGTCTGCCACGCACTTTGAGTCAGGAAGATATGGCAAGCGGCGGTTGGTCGCCGAGTGTTGACATTTATGAAAGCGAGAATGAAATCGTTTTGGAAGCTGAACTTCCGGGAATGAAACGTGAAGAATTTGAGGTTTCTATAGAAAATAATGTCATTACGCTTAAGGGCGAGCGAAAATTCGAGAAAAAAGAAGAAGGCGATAATTTTCATCGTGTCGAGCGTTCTTACGGCTCTTTTACACGTTCATTTAGTTTGCCGCGAACGGTTTCTGCCGAAGAAACTTCAGCAGATTTCAAAAATGGCATATTGCGTGTGAGTTTGCCGAAAAAAGAAGAAGCGAAAGCCCGAAAAATTGAAATTACGGGCGAAGATGTTGATGTAAAGACGATTGAAGCGAAAGCTAATAAAGCTCAGGGATAAGTGGCGAGGGACGAGGGACGAGGGAAAATTCCTTCGTCCTTTGCTGACTAATAAATCCAATATAAAATACTTAAACATAGGGAAAAAACACTCGTCCCTCGTCCCTTTTCCCTGTTCCCTCTAGAAAAACTATGAGATTTGACAGATTTACAATTCGTGGTCAGGAAGCAGTTCAAAATGCGATCGGCGTTGCTGAAAAAAACCAAAATCAGCAGGTTGAACCGGAGCATTTGCTTGTTTCAATGTTTGAACAAGAACAAGGCGTTGTAAGTGCGATACTTGGAAAAGTCGGTGCAAACCGGCAAGCGATTCTTTCTGAATTAGAAGCGGCAATTGCCAAACAACCAAAAGTTACGGGCGGACAACAATATTTCAGCACACGCATCAATGAAATTTTTGCTCAGGCACAAAAAGAAGCGGAAAAAATGCAGGATGAATATATTTCAACCGAGCATCTGCTTTTAACAATTGTGGATGAAAAAGAAGGCGATGCGGGCAGAATTTTGCGTTCAAACGGAGTTTCCAAAGAAGATGTCTTAAAAGTTATAGAGGAAATGCGTGGCGGTTCAAAAATTACAGACCAAAACGCCGAAGACAATTTTCAGGCGTTGGAAAAATACGCTCAAGACCTAACAGAATTGGCACGCAAAGGAAAACTCGATCCGGTCATCGGACGTGACGATGAGATTCGCCGCACGATTCAGATACTTTCGCGAAGACGCAAAAATAATCCGGTTTTGATCGGTGAACCCGGCGTTGGTAAAACGGCGATCGTTGAAGGTTTGGCACAAAGAATCATTTCGGGCGATGTTCCCGAAACACTCAAAGGTAAAAAACTTGTGTCTTTAGATTTGGGAGCAATGCTTGCGGGTGCGAAATATCGCGGTGAATTTGAAGATCGCTTGAAAGCGGTTCTAAAAGAAGTTGAATCATCGGACGGACACATAATTTTATTTATTGACGAATTGCATACGGTTGTCGGAGCAGGTGCTTCGGAAGGTGCGATTGATGCTTCAAATATGTTAAAACCTGCACTTGCACGCGGAACTTTAAAAGCGATCGGTGCAACTACGCTTAATGAATTTAAAAAATATATCGAAAAAGATGCGGCGTTGGAGAGACGTTTTCAACAAGTTTATGTTGCTGAACCATCGGTTGAAGATACGATCGCAATTCTTCGCGGCTTGAAGGAAAAATACGAAGTTCACCACGGTGTCCGAATCAAAGATGCGGCGATCTTAGCGGCGGCAACCCTTTCGCATCGCTATATTGCGGATAGATTTCTTCCCGATAAAGCAATTGATCTGATTGACGAGGCAGCTTCGCAACTACGCATTGAAATTGATTCACTTCCACAGGAAATTGATGAACTTGAACGTGAGATCTTGCAACTCGAAATTGAGAAACAAGCACTTAGTCGTGAGGAAGACGAAAAAGCAAAAGCACATCTTTCCGACATCGAAAAACGCATCGCCGATCTTCAGGAAACTTCTTCAGCGATGAAAGCAAAATGGCAATCGGAAAAAGCTGAGATCGAAAAAATGCGTTCGGGCAAAGAAGAACTTGAACAGGCAAAACTCGAACTGGAACAAGCAAGACAAGCGAATGATCTAAATCGAGCGGCAGAATTGCAATACGGCACGATTCCCGAACTCGAGAAACAACTTGAAAAAGAACAGGAACGACTTGCCGATCTACAGACCGATGGCGTAATGCTGAAAGAGGAAGTTGATGAAGAAGACATCGCCCACATCGTTGCAAAATGGACTGGAATTCCTTTGTCCAAAATGCTCGAAGGCGAAATGCAGAAACTTCTCAAAATGGAAGACAATTTGCGTCGTCGTGTGATCGGACAGGAAGAAGGTTTGGTCGCCGTTGCAAATGCGGTTCGACGTTCGCGTGCGGGTTTGCAAGACCCAAATCGCCCGATCGGTTCGTTTATATTCCTCGGTCCGACAGGTGTTGGAAAAACCGAAACGGCGAGAGCTTTGGCGGAGTTTTTATTCGATGATGAACGGGCGATCACACGGCTTGATATGTCCGAATATATGGAAAAACACGCTGTTGCGAGAATGATCGGAGCTCCGCCGGGATACGTCGGTTATGAAGAAGGCGGACAATTAACGGAAGCGGTTCGCCGCCGTCCGTATTCGGT
>JBGTHN010000339.1:0-4363 GCA_041746235.1 Pyrinomonadaceae bacterium
CCATCGGTTTTAACGATTCAACCTTTTTACGACGCAATACTTGACGCAGAAGATGAGATGAGCGGCAAGGAAGTAAAAGTCAATGGACAAGACGAACCGATATTTTTGGTCAAAGGGGGAAATTTTATTCAAGGAATGATAGTCAAAACAGTTTCCGGTGAAAATAAACAAATAAACAAAGATTTTGACGAAACTTATAATTTTGCCAATAAAACATACCGTCTAAAAGTTGAATCGGAATCAAATAAAGTGGACGAAAATCAATTTATAGCTGACAACTCAAAATTAGTTTTATCAGTCGGAAAAACAAAGCAAATTCTTTATTCGGTCAAAGAATGCAGTTTTTGTCATTGGCAAATAAATTGGATCGGCGATCTTGATAATGATGGGAAGCTCGATTTTTATATGTATTTGACTGACCATTATAATGTTGCCAATCAAAAATTGTTTTTATCTTCGCAAGCGGAAAATGGTAAATTAGTAAAAGAGGTCGCCGAATTCACTACGACAGGTTGCTAATGGAAACAAAAACTGAAAAAAACAAATTTGCGGAATTTTGGCAATATATCGAAAAACACAAACCTTCAATCGAAAATGCTTTGCGGGAAAATCTTCCGGTTGCACCGACACATATTGAAACTCAATTTAATGAAGCGTTGGAATATGCTTTGGTTTCGGGCGGAAATCGTTTTCGATCAATTTTAACAATGCTTGGTGCGGAATTGGTTGAAGGAAAAGCCGTTGATGTTTTGCCGTCGGCGGTTGCGGTTGAATTTATCCATACAAGTTCACTTATATTTAATGATTTGCCTTGTATGGATAATTCCGCAAAGTTGCGTGAGAAAGAATCTCTGCCTGAAAAATATGGCGAAGGTTTGGCGGTTTTAGTCGGACTCGGATTTTTGAACGCTTCATATCCGTTGGTTTTTGTTAATCATAGCGGAATGCCCGAAAGGGCGATGTTGGCACACGCGGAAATTGTCGAATGCGTCGGTGCGGCGGGATTGGTTGGCGGTCAAACAGTTAAAAATGTTGATGGATTTGAAAACCAGAACTATGAAACCGATTCAATCAAAAATTTAAAAACATCGGCGTTGTTGCGTCTTGCATTGCGACTTGGTGCGATTCTTTCAGGTGCAAATTATATCGAACTCGCCAGCCTTTCACGTTTTGCCGAATTGCTCGGCGATGCTTATCAAATGAGCGATAATTTAATGACAAAAGAAACCACAAATTTAGATTTAAACTCAACTATTAACGAAGCAAAACGAATTTTGGTTGAGAATTTTCCATCAAATGAAGCAAGAAGCTGTATGATACAATTTACTGAATATTTAGCAGAAAGAAAGGTGTAAAAGTATGCGAAACAAAGCCATTCTATTTTTTATCGTTATTTTTTCGACTTGCTTTGCCGGTTTTGCTCAGACGGGTGACAATCACGGTTTGATTTTGCGTGGAACTGCTTATGACGGAACGGTTGAAATGTACGATGATTATGCGATTTGGCGTGCGAAGTTGCGGATGGAATTTGTGAATGAAGGTTCTAAACCGATTATTTTGATAAATCCATTTACTGAATATGGCGGTTGGAAAAGCAAGATTGATTTTATCACGGAAGACTTTGTTTTCATGAAAAATTCACAGGGAATTAATTTAGGGGAACTTAAAGAGTTAGTTTTTTCTAAATCAATCAAGAAATCGGAATCTGTGATTGAACGATTTAATGAATTAGCAGAAGGATTGGATTCGGAAACTCCACCACAAAATTTTACAAGAATTATCGAGCCAAATGGTTCTTTCCAATTTGAAGATGAAATTGCAATAAAGCAAACATATTCTGTAAATGTTGATTATTTGGGCATTAGAACAGGAGGTTGGGAAGACCCATCTTGCACTACGAAAGATTATTATTGCGGAAAACCTATTAGCAGTTACAAACTATTCAAAATAAATTACTCAATATCTTTGGTGAAGAATCAAGAAAACCCTGACTTATTGGAAAATTCG
Organism: Pyrinomonadaceae bacterium; assembly: GCA_041746235.1. Taxonomy (GTDB): domain Bacteria; phylum Acidobacteriota; class Blastocatellia; order Pyrinomonadales; family Pyrinomonadaceae; genus Aridibacter. The sequence continues at coordinate 2,008 of JBGTHN010000339.1, forward strand.
CAAGCTAAATGGAAAAAGTTTGGGGTATTACCTGTTGATACAAATGGTGGTTTTACCATAATTACTGAGCCAATAAAAAATATTAAATATAAACTTACTGATAAAACTACAGAAGATAGGATTCGATTTAGAAGAATAAGATAAAGTAATTCAATAAATCGAAAAACTCATCCGCATAAGTTATATTTGAGTTAATGAATCCACGCGAACTCAAAGAAGCATATAAATATTGCGAAAGCGTTACGAAAGAACACGCCAAGAGTTTTTATTTTGCCAACAAATTTCTCCCGAAAGATAAACAAAAAGCCGTTTACGCACTTTATGCACTTTGTCGGAATGTTGATGACGAAGTGGATGAAGCCGAAGTGCGTAGCGAAGCGGAAGCGATTCGGGCGGTTGAGATTTGGCGGACGAAATTAAATGAAGTTTATGATGGAAAAATTCAAAATTCAAAATTCAAAAATCAAAACTCTGAACTCGAAACACTAAACTCTGAACTCGTATTTATCGCTTGGGAAGATATGCTGAAACATTACGATATTCCACAAGAAATTCCGCTTGATCTGATGAAAGGCGTTTTGATGGATACGCATAAGAATCGTTATGAAACCTTTCAAGAACTTTATGTTTATTGCTATCGAGTTGCTTCAACTGTCGGTTTGATGTCGTCGGAAATTCTCGGATATTCGGACAAACTCGCACTTGAATATGCAGAAAGTTTAGGAATTGCAATGCAACTGACGAATATTTTAAGAGATGTAAAAGAAGATGCCTCAATGAATCGAATTTATTTGCCGAAGGAAGATTTGCGTCAATTTAATATATCGGAAGAACAGATTTTTGCAAATAAATTTGATAATAATTTTGTTGAAATGATGAAATTTCAGATCTTACGGGCGAGAGAATATTACAAAATAGGTGAAAAGGGAATTCCTTTGTTAGAAAAAGATTCGAGATTTTGCGTTCTTCTTGCTTCAAGGATTTACGGACAGATTTTGGATGAAATTGAAAAACAAAATTACAACGTATTTGAGCAAAGGGCTTTTACAACCAACGGTCAAAAATTACTATCTGTGCCGAATATTTGGCGTGAAGCGAGAAAATTGTAATTTTTTTTACCTTACAGGAATATATCGAATTGGTTTGAGAATATAATTAACAGAATTTAACAACTCAAAAGAAATTACCATGAAAAAAATATATTTAATAACGACAATTATTTCGGCTTTGTTTGTGGTCGGTGGTTGCACACAAATTACGGAAAGCCAAACGCAAAATAATAACGCTTCGACCAAAACGGAAGATAATAAAACAGAAAATAAATCAGATTTTGTTTCGGTTGATGACGCTGTAAAAAATGCTTTGAATGTCGGCGATAAAATGCCTTCTTTTGAATTGCCAAACGCAAAGGATGAAAATGTAAGTAGCAATAAATTGCTGGAAAAATCGAATTTGATCGTAGTTTTCTATCGTGGCGATTGGTGTCCGTATTGCAATTTATATTTGAAACGTCTGCAACAAAGCAACAAATTATTTAGAGAAAATGGCGGAGAATTGATCGCAATTTCGGTTGAAAATCCAAACGATTCATTGTCCGTTGCAGAAAAGAACAATCTCGAATTTACAGTCTTGAGTGATAAAAATTTAGATTTAGCCAGAAAGTTCAAAATAGTTTATCAACTTCCGCCTGAAATGGATGAAAAATATAAAGGATTCGGCGTTGATCTGGTCAAAGATAATGGAACGGATAAACCTGAATTACCGCTTTCGGCAACTTACATTGTTAATCAAAAAGGCGAGATAACTTATGCGTTTCTTGATCCAGATTATAAAAAACGGCTCGAAGCGGAGACGATAATCGAAGAGTTGAAGAAAATTAAATCGGCTGACAATAAATAATAAGATAATTAAAGTTCAATAAATTAAAGCGGGCAATTTGTCCGCTTTTTTCGTTTGTATCGGTTATTTTCCTTTTTTTCGTTTCAATTGTGGTAATCTATTTCAACACACATCTTGAGGAGTAAACTTATGAAAAAAATTCTTTCGTTATTATTAATACTGACGTTCGCAATCTTTCCGACATTTCTCACCGCACAAAAGACAGCACCAAGCGGGATTTTGCAATTACAATCACCACAAAATCCACGTCTCGGTTTTGTAATTCACGGCGGTGCGGGCGTAATCAAACGTGGCGATCTATCACCGGAAAAAGAAAAAGAATATCGGGCAAAATTGGAAGAAGCGGTTCTTGCGGGCTATAAAGCGTTGCAGGATGGAAAAACAAGTTTGGATGCAGTCGAAACCGCGATCAGAATTATGGAAGATTCGCCGCTTTTCAACGCCGGAAAAGGCGCGG
>JBGTHN010000340.1:0-8801 GCA_041746235.1 Pyrinomonadaceae bacterium
TATCTGTATGAACTTTTCGTTCTAGATTCTTTTTCTCGTTCTCCATTTCAACGATCTCGATCAGCTTTTGCAGACGTTCTTGAACGGAAAAAGTTTCGAGTAGCTCTTGCTTTTCTTCGACATTAATTCGTAGATGCGAACTCATCGAATCAGCAATTTGTGCGGCAGAAACTCCACGCAAAGAAGCGTGCAAAGCATCCGTATAAGCATCGGGAGCAATTCGCAAAAATTGTTCGACAAGTCCGTGAAGTTGCTGCAATAAACCGTCCGTTCTGAAACCCGATTCATCAAGCGATTCGATCCGTCGAACCATCGCAAAAAATGTTCCTTCGTCGTCCTGCTCAATTCTTTCCGAAGCACCACGCTCACGCCCTTCAACAACAACCTTTATCTGCCCGTTGTCCTGACGCTGTGCCTGCAAAATCCTGCCAAGCGTTCCGACCTTGTAGATCTGTTCGGGATTCGGTTCATCAACCGTCGCATCGTGCTGTGTAGCGAGAAAAATATTTTTATCGCCTTTCATAGCCTGTTCCAAAGCCCGCACCGAACTCGGACGACCGATCTTAAAAGCAACCTTTGTAAATGGAAAAATAACGACATCCCGAATCGGCACCATCGGAAAGCGTTCAATATCTTGGGGCATCTGATCTGAAAATTCTTGCATATTTAATTAAAACTCTGTCTATGGAATTTGTTTTGTATTTAGTTAAATGTTCATTAACCTTTAATTTCTAATTTTAGACTTTTGAAATTGCAAATGCCAATATAATAATTAATTTAAGTGGAATGCGTCAGTCAAAAGATGTAACTCTTGTGTGTGAAGTATGTAAGAAACCGTGACACTTGAAGTTACATCTTTCCTGGGAACGCAGACGGCTCGTCTGCCCCTTTGCACGCTCTTAGCGTCGCAAAGGGTAAAGTTACTCATCTACAAATTGTTATTTTTTTTCAGAATTATCGAATAAGGAAAAATTTATCATCTCAGATGACTAACTTTTTCTACCATCGAAGGTTTATAAGCAGGTAAGACAAAGTATTGAAGGATTTCGTTTTCGTTCAGAGTAACGGCTTGAGCCGTGCAAACGCCTGCGAAGCTGGGCGTTTGCTCACGCATAAATGCGTTACTCTAACATTTCATAATACCTGTTTTCATCTATTCACCTGCTTAGTTAAAGACAGACATTTTACATCACTAACTTGTGCCGTTTGCACGCTAATCGCGGCAAACGGGCAGACGAGCCGTCTGCGTTCCGACCGAAAACATTTATTATTGGAAAACTTTGTAAAACTAATTCAACTTATAACACACAAGCACAGGCTTTTATGACACAAGCACAGGTATTTATAACACTGGCGAAAACTTTTATAACAATGCTAGGTCAACTTATAACACTGTCATATCAATTTATAACACTGCGAGGTCAATTTATAACACTACGAGGTCAATTGATGACAATGCTAGGTCAACTTATGACAATCCTATATCAAACTATGACACTACGAGGTCAACTTATGACACTGCTAAGTGCTTGAACTATTCTTGCCAGTCGCCTTGATATTCTCTTTGAACGTGATAGCCGTTTTCCTCTAAATGTGTTTGAATTTCCTGTCCGTGTTCTTCGTCACGAACTTCCAACAACATTTCCAAACCGACGCTTCCCAAAGGGGCGAGCCACATTGCTCTCTGATGATAAACTTCGATCACATTTGCACCTTTTTGTGCGACCATTTCCAACATTTTCGAAAGGCTTCCCGGACGATCATTGACCAATAATTTGAAAATAACATAACGACCTTGCCGAACTAGAACGTGTTCCAGGATTCTCGCCAACAAATTCGCATCAATATTGCCACCGCACAAAACCGTGCAAACAGTATCATTCTCCGAAACATCAATTTTCCCCGCAAGCAACGCCGCAACGCCTGCCGCTCCCGCACCTTCGACGACCAAGTGACTATTTTGGACGCAATGAACAATTCCCCGTGCAATTTCTTCTTCGGTAACTTCGACGACTTCATCAACATTTTTACGTATGTATTCAAAGGCTATTTCGCCCGGACGTTTGATCGCAATTCCATCGGCAATCGTCGGTTTATAAGGCATTTCAACAGGCTTGCCAGCCTTTAACGATGGATTTATGACCGCAAGATTCTTCGCTTCAACTCCGATAATACGAGCTTTCGGCAACAAGGCTTTGATCGCTATCGAAATCCCCGAAATAATTCCGCCACCGCCGATCGGCACGACCACAACCGTTGTTTCGGGCAGATCTTCCGCAATTTCCAAACCGATAGTTCCCTGTCCGGAGATCACGTTCTCATTTTCAAATGCGTGAACATAAGTGTAACCATGTTCGGCTTGCAATTCTTTTGAATAAGCAACGGCTTCATCAAAACTATTTCCGTGCAAAATTGCATTCGCACCAAAGTTCCTTGTGGCATTAAGTTTTGTCAAAGGTGCAAATTCCGGCAACACGATCGTAGATTTTATATTGTGCAAAGCTGCCGCAAGTGCAACGCCTTGTGCGTGATTGCCCGCCGAAGCCGCGACGACTCCACGTTTTTTCTCTTCATCCGAAAGACGAGAGATCGTGTTATATGCACCACGAATTTTGAATGAACCGCTTCTTTGCAAACACTCGGCTTTAAAATATGCTTTCGCTCCGATGTGGGTTGATAATTTATTATCGGGCAAAATCGGTGTCGGAATTATGACACCTTTAAGTATTTCTCGTGCGGCTTCAATATCGGAAAGTTTTACACTCATAATTTTGAATTATAGAGATTTTATTAATGCGTTCAATCTTTAAAACTAAAACTTTTATCAAAAATCGGCTATAATAAACACATAGCTTTATTCTACTGATTTTGGAGGACAATTTTTATGTTTGCGTTTCAACTTATGTTTCAAATTCCCGAACTTCTGGGTGCAGGTTTCTTTTTATTTTTTGTTTTATTTCTCGGATTACTTATCGCTGCGTGGAAAGCAGTTAGAATTGTTCCGCAATCGTCTGTTCTGTTAATTGAAAGATTAGGTAAGTTTTCGCGTGTTGCGAATACCGGACTTAATATGCTGATGCCTTTTGTTGAAGCTCCACGAACTGTATTTTGGACAAATTCGCGTCCCGGTATGACTTCAATTGACCTACGCGAACAATATATTGATCTTCCTCCACAACCCGTCATTACAAGAGATAATGTAACGATAAATGTTGATTCAGTAGTTTATTGGCAAATAACCGATCCGGTAAAAGCTGTCTATGAGATTACCGATCTGGTCGGTGGTATTGTTCAATTGACAATCACAGGGATGCGTTCGGTAATGGGCGAAATGGATTTAGATCACACACTTTCCAACCGTGACCAGATCAACAGCAAATTGCAGATGATCCTTGATGAAGCAACCGATAAATGGGGCGTAAAAGTAACCCGTGTTGACGTTAAAAACATCAATCCGCCGGAAGATGTCCGCATCACGATGGAAAAACAAATGACTGCGGAACGTAATCGTCGGGCGTTGGTTTTGCAAGCCGAAGGCGACAAACAAGCTGCAATTGCTCGTGCCGATGGTGAAAAACAAGCATCAATTATGCGTGCGGAAGGACAGAAACAATCGGCTATTCTTGAAGCCGAAGGTGCGGCAAATGCTCGTTTGAAAGCCGCCGAAGCCGAAGCATCAGCAATCAGTCAAATCGCTCAGGCAATCGGCGACCGTGGACAAACAACTAATTATCTGATCACGTCACGTTACATTGATTCCTTGCGTGATATGACAAAATCTAATAACTCCAAAGTTATCTTTATGCCAACCGAAACTTCAAATGTTTTATCGGCAGTCGGTTCTATCAAAGAAATTTTGGCGGCAACCGGCGAAGATGATAAAGATAAAGATAAAATTCCAAATTCTCCGAACAGGCGTGAACTTGGAAGCTAATTTTTGTTGAAATAAATTTGGGATGGCATATTTTAATTTGTCATCTCAAATATTTTTATATATTGTATTGCTGAGTAACAACCGAAAACAAAATTATTTAATCAAACTAACAAAACAAATGTGAACATTCATAAAATATGAAATGTTCCGAATGGAGAATTTAATATGCAAAAAACTATTAGTCTTTTTGTAGTCGTTTCTATAGCGGCGATCATTTTGAGTGCTTATGGTTTTGGATATTTAGGAAGTTCAACAGTTATGACAAAAACATCAAATGCAAAATCTATCTATGAATTCGAGGTGACCGATATTGATGGAAATAATATCAATCTTGGCAAATATAAAGATAGTGTTGTGATGTTTGTTAATACCGCCAGCGAATGCGGTTATACGCCACAATACAAAGGTTTGCAGGCTATTTATGACAAATACAAAGATCGCGGATTTGTCATTTTAGGTTTTCCCGCAAATAATTTCGGCGGACAAGAACCCGGAACAAATGACGAAATAAAAGACTTCTGCACTTTGAAATACAAGGTTACATTCCCTATGTTTGCAAAAATTTCCGTCAAAGGCGATGACCAACATCCGTTGTATCAATTTTTGACGAATGAAAAAACAAACCCTAAATTCGCGGGTGATGTTTCATGGAATTTCAATAAATTTTTAGCAAACGAAAAAGGTGAGATGATCGCACGCTTTTCATCAAAAGAAACGCCCGAAAGCAATGAAGTTACAAAAGCGATCGAAACGGCTTTAGATGAAAAAGAAAAAGCTGCCGATAAATCCAAGTAAAATATTTTATAACTTAACTTTTAACTATAAATCGAACATCCAACAACTATTTCAAAATTGAAACAGCCGTTGAATGTTCGATTTGTTTTGCAGAATAGATTTAAATCTCTGTTTATGTGCATTCTTATTTTCTGCTAAAATCCTATTGTAATGAATTTCACTAAAATTTTAATCGTTTTATTTATAATATGTGTCGTCGTTTTCGGCGGCGTTTCTTATTGGCTTTATAATTCGCTTCATAGTCCGGTTCAACACGACAAAGCAAATACATTTATCACCATCGAAAAAGGCACTCCGCCAAATCAAATTATCGGCAAACTCGCCACCGAAGGAATATTAAAAAGTCCGTTTGCAACGCAGATTTATTTACGGACATTTGGCGACGCAAGCAAATTACAGGCTGGCGAATATCAATTTCAAACTCCGATTACACCGATACAGGTTTTAGACGAACTGGCAAAAGGCAAAGAACGAACGATCAAATTAACGATTCCCGAAGGTTGGACTCGTTTTGAAATCGCCAAACGAATCGCTGAAAAATTCCCAACCGAACCGCCGATGGATGAAAAAGCGGTTTTATATTTGATGAATGATATAACTTTGATAAGCGATTTTGATCCGAAAGCTGAAAATCTTGAAGGTTATTTGTATCCGACAACTTATGAGTTTCCGATCGGCACAGAACCCAAAACTGTTATCAAACGAATGGTTGACCAATTTAAAACGACCTGGAAACCCGAATGGACTTTGGAAGCCCAGAAACTTGGAAGATCCAACAGAGAGATCGTAACGATTGCCAGCCTTATCGAAAATGAATCAAAATTCGCTGAAGAACGCCCGATAGTTTCGTCGGTTATTTATAATCGCCTAAACAAAAGTATGGCACTTGGAATTGACGCAACAAATGTCTATATCGCCAAACTACTCAACCGTTGGGACGGTGTAATAAATAAAAGCGACATCGAAATAAATCATCCATACAACACGAGAAAAATTGCCGGATTACCGCCCGGACCAATTTCATCAGCCAGCGAAACCGCACTTCAAGCCGCTCTTAACCCTGCCAAAACCGATTATTTATATTATGTCTTAAACGTAGATAATAATGACGGTTCGCATAACTTTTATGCGAGTGCGGCGGAGTTTGAAAAAGGCAAAGCCAAATACCAAAAATGGTTAGCGGAACAACGTGGAAAACAAAACAATTGATAAAAAATTTTGCTGAAATTTAACTCTATGACGTATCATTAAAAAAGTCGCACCTAATTAATTGGAGTTTTTTTAATGCAAGTTGTTTTAGCCGCAAGTGTTGAGCATGCAGATATTTTATTTGCACTCTTCATAATGTTAGTGTCCGCAAAGGTTCTTGCGGAACTTTTTGAGCGTTTAAATCAACCTGCTGTTATCGGTGAAATTATAGCCGGTGTGATTATCGGTCCAAGTGTTTTAGCCTTAGTTGAACCCTCAAATATAATCAATATTTTCGCCGATATTGGTGTGATCTTTCTGCTTTTTACCGTCGGACTTGAGATTAAACCTAAAGATATTTTGAATGTCGGTAAAAGAGCTTTATATGTTGGTGTTTTGGGCGTCATCTTCCCGTTTATTGCCGGATATTTCATCGCAAAATTATGGGGCGGTTCATTCATAGAATCAATGTTTATCGGAGCGGCACTTGTGGCAACTTCAGTTGGAATTACGGCAAGAGTTCTCGGTTCGATGGGACTTCTTAACACGGAAACTTCCAGAATAATTCTTGGTGCGGCGGTCATTGATGACATTCTCGGATTGCTTATTTTGTCGGTTGTTTCAAGTATGAGCAAAGGCGGCATTGATTATTTTACGATAATAAAAACTGCTGGTTTGGCGATCTTGTTCGTAGTTTTAGTCGCAGGTGTCGGCACTTTACTGATGAAGTCTTTAGCACCGAAAATTGATAATCTCAAGATCTCCAAATCTCTTTTTAGTTTCGGTTTAATTCTTTGTTTAGGACTTTCATATATTGCGATCTATGTGCAGGTTGCCGCGATTATCGGAGCATTTCTCGCCGGAATGATGATGTCCGAAGCGGCGGAAAATAATCCTAAAATCTCCAAATTGACCCACGGTGTAATGGAATTTCTCGTGCCGTTTTTCCTCGTCAATATTGGAATGCAACTCAATCCGACAATTTTTAAGGATCTATCTGTTTTGTTATTTGCGATAACAATAACGCTCGTTGCCGTAGTTACAAAATTCATCGGTTGCGGGCTTGGTGCATATGGTTTAGGCAAAATGAAACAAGCACAAATAGGAATGGGAATGGTTCCGCGTGGCGAAGTCGGAATCGTCGTCGCACAGATCGGACTCGGACTCGCCGTAATGAACGAAAAGTTTTTCGGTGCAGTTCTATTTATGGCAATCGCTACGACTTTGATCGCTCCGCCGATAATAAAATGGCTCTTCAAAACCGAACAAGACCGCGAAGATATTCACATGTCTGATGTGTTTTCACGAATTGGTTAATAAATTCGATGTAATACATACAATTAATGATTATTGAATTAACTCAAATGTTTAGGTGGATTCAATAACTGCAAAGATGCATTCAACAGATGTAAAGATGCGTCAAACACTTGCAAAGGTGAATCCAACGGCTACAAAGGTGCGATCAACAGTTTCAAGGATGCGTCGTTCACCTTCAAGGGTGCGTCCAACACTTGCAAGGATGCGTCCAACACTTGTATAGGTGCGTCCAACACTTGTTTTTGTGTGTCCAATACTTGCAAAGATGCTTTCAACAGTTGTTTTTGTGCGTCCAACACTTGTTTTGCCGTATCTTTTTGTAATTTTGTTTTACTTTGGCAAATTTCGATACTTTTTCGTATGCTATTTAGAACGAAACAGGAAAGTAGCATATTGCCATAAATGATAAAACTTTGACATGGCAAGAACAGAAAAAAATTGACCTAGATTGAAATTGTAAATACAATTGATATGAACTTTGAATGGGATGAAGAAAAGCGTCAAACGAATTTGAAGAAACACGGTATTGATTTTGCCGATTTGTGGCAATTTTTTGAGGTTGAAACTTATACTATTTTGGATGATCGGTTTGATTATGGTGAAATAAGATTTTTAACCTTAGGTTTATTATTCGGAGAGATAATTGCTGTTTCGCATACAGAAAAAGATGAAATAACAAGAATTATTTCCGCCAGAAAAGCAGAAAAACATGAACAAGAAATCTACTTCAAACAAATCTGGAACTGATATTGAAAGATTAAAAAATATGAAAGATGAAGATATTGATTTTTCTGATATTCCTAAGACAACTCCCGATATGTGGAAAAATGGAATTGTGCGAAAAAACTTCAAAATTGTTCCATCCAAAAATCAAGAAAATCTCCCAATAGATTTAGACATAATCGAATTTTTCAAATCCCAAGGTCGCGGTTATCAAACAAAGATCAATCAACTTTTGCGGGCTTATATGGAAGAAGTTCAAAAGCATAGCTGATTTTTAGTGGGAACAATTTAGTATTTGCCGGTGTCTAATTGTCTATGAAAATCAATCAATATATTTCAATCAAAGAGAGAAAATTACTTTTACTTTTTATGTTATTGACATTTTCTTTGTCAATAACAAGTTATGTTTCAAGCAAAATAATTGAATACAATTCGGCAATTGAACAGCGTCAAATTGATTTGGAAGATGATGCAAACTTAAAGGAAAAACCCCAATTTACATTTTATCGAATTTATGATGAACGTCCCGACTATCGTATGTTTTTAATTTTTCTCACATTTGCCGCTTTGATTTGCTATTATTGGAAAAACAAGCTTCTCATTTCGATATTTCTTACACTCTTTTCTCAATTATTAATAACGTATTGGATTTTGCAATGGCATTATCGAATTAATTCACTACGACCTGACTTAGAAGGAATTCCGCATCTTCTAAAGATCGCTTCATACTTCGATTATTTATTTTTCACATCAGTTTTAATTTTATTACTTTGGCAAATTTCGATACTTTTTCGTATGCTATTTAGAACGAAACAGGAAAGTAGCATATTGCCATAAATGATAA
>JBGTHN010000341.1:0-3295 GCA_041746235.1 Pyrinomonadaceae bacterium
AATGGCAAACTTTTATTACCTGTAATTTTAGAAATTCCCAAAGGTGATTTTGAACATTTGAGATTGACGCTTTTAACTAAAGTTTCTGTCTTTGATAAATATATTCTCAATGAATATGATTCGGGTATTACAAGTCCAAAAGTTTTGTGCGATTTTTCAAACATCAAAACAAATGAGCGAATTGAATTTCGCTATGTTATCGGCGACGATCCACATTTTGAATATAAATTGTTATAAGAGAAGAATAAATTTGTTCAAATCAATTTTATATTAGCAAAAACAAAGAATTTGCTAGCTTGATCTTAAATAATGGGAAAATAACTTAATCATTTCAAACACTTTAGAACTAGATATTTAACCGATTTGTTCAATCCATATAACACTTTGAAAAGACAAAAACCAACATTTACACTGAAAAAAATCCAAATTGAATTACCAATTATAGTAGAATATACTTAACTTTAGATTTCAGACAGATTTTTTATAAAAAACAGCATCTTATTAAACAGTTTTTGTTTTATTTGAAAAGGAGTAAAAATGAACAACACATACGAAAATGTTAGTAGAAGTTTCACAGTGGCAGACGCACTGCCCGAAGAACGTGCGGCTTTTATTCGCAAAACTTACGCACATCTGGCACTTGCTGTTTTAGCTTTTACAGTAATGACCGGATATCTCGTTACTTCCCAAGCCGGTTTATGGATCGCACAAAAAATGGTCAGCGGACCATATTCATGGCTGATCGTCATCGGTTTATTCATGGGTGTGTCTTATGTTGCTCAAAAATGGGCTTTATCCGACACATCGAGACCTCAGCAATATATGGGATTGATCCTGTTTACCGTTGCTGAGTCGATCATATTCCTGCCGCTTCTGTTTATGGCAACTTACGATCAATATGGAAACTTTGATCTCGGAGTTCTCGCCAAAGCAGGTGTCGTTACGCTCGGACTATTTCTCGGTTTAACGGCAGTTGTTTTGATAACGCGAAAGGATTTTTCATTCTTAGGTCCGATATTAATGATCGGCGGTTTCGTGGCTTTAGGATTTATCGCCTCGGGAATAATCTTCGGATTTACGCTCGGAAGCGTATTCGTATTTGCGATGGTCGCTTTTGCAGGCGGTGCAATTCTATATGAAACATCAAATATGCTGCATCGTTACAATACAAATCAGCACGTGGCGGCTTCGCTCGGATTATTTGCCAGTTTAGCCCTTTTGTTTTATTACATTTTGATGCTCTTTACCGGAAGAGATTAAACTTAATTCTTAATTATAAAAAGCGTGATGAATCGTTGAAAAACCTTTCATCACGCTTTTTTTTATTTAAAATGCTTTAGTTGTAAACTTTCGTTTGATTATTAGTTCGAAGTTTTGTATAAAAATTCACTATGAAACAATTTGTCCCTTGTCCAAAATGCAATGGAATCAACGTCGAACAGATGTCTTTTACTTGGTGGGGCGGAATTATCGGTCCCAAAATATTAACGCACGTTAAATGCAATGATTGCCGAACAACATACAACGGTAAAACAGGAAAAGATAACACAACAAATATCATCATTTATTCAGTTGTTGTTGGAGTTATAGTGTTAATAATGGTGATCGTGTTTGTCGGAGTTATTTTATCTTTTTCAAGTTAAACAAAAAACCGATAGAATTTTGAAGTAAAATATTACTTAATTCTATCGGTTTTATTTTTACTTTTACCTTTTTACTTTTTACTTTCCACAGCTTGTTTATTGAAAAACGGATGTGTCATCAGTTTTGGTTTTTCTCTGTTCAATCTGCTTTTCTTTAAATATACTTCTTCAAGCAAGACTGGCGGAGCAGTAACGCTCGCAGGTGTTCCGTCGCCGCCGTAACTGCTATTAACAAGTAAATTATATGTAAAAAGATCGCTTCCAGCCGCTTGCAGATTTCGTAATTCACGAACGGTCAAATCTACAACACTTGCTTCTCTGAAAAGTTCTTCGCGTCCGTCTTCAACATAAACCTTATAAACCAAAATCGAACCGGAACTGTTGAAAGTACTAAATGTCGAATCGTTTTCGCGGAAGATCACACCGTAGGACAATCCTTGTTTTTTACATTCTTGGATCAGAGCTTTTTTGAGTTCGGCAAAACTTTTTCCATCTGTTGCTTTTATTATCAAGTTACTGATGTTCGCTTCTGATCCTCCACCTGAACCTCTCGCACGTCCGTTTGAATTTTGAATTTCTTTTGTCGGTTTACGAGTTGAAAGTAAAGTTTTCAGAACACCATTTTCGATCAAAGTCAGAGGTTTTGCCGTAACTCCTTGATCGTCTATTGTGTAATTTCCGGCTAAACTGACATCACCGAGTTTTGTTTTCGTCGGGTCATCAACCACCGTCATAAATGAAGGCAGAACTTTTCTGCCGATACGGTCTGTGAATTCGCCGCCGCTTAGATTTGGTGCAAGAAGTTGAAGGAAAAGTTGAACCGATGCACCTTCCGCAAAAATTGCCGGACCGATATATGTATCTTTGAATTGCTGTGCTTCTTTGAATTTTTTCAGATCGTTGGAAAGACCTTTTATTTCCTGATTGATTTCCTCGACCGTTGGAATTTCTTCCATACTTGTCGCAAAGATATGACGATATGGCTCAAGCGTGGAATTATCGTCGGTTGCGGCTTTTGCGTGAATATCAAGCGTAATTAAGATTTCAGGCTTAAGAATTTTTGTGCCTTCACTATTAATCAAATAACGATTCGCCTGCCGTATATAAAAATTAAAGTTTGATTCACGAAATTCGGGATATAAACGAAACTGTGCCGACCAATCACGCACTTGCTTTTCCCATTTTTCCTTGTCTAATACCAGTTTATCTTTCTTCTCAATAGAAACGACCGGCTTTTCCTTTGATAACGACGGAATTTTATCTTCCTCGTCTTCGGTGCTGTTGCGTTCGTCGGCTTTAACTATCTCAAACGTATCAACTGCCTGTTTATATGATCTGTCTGTTACGAACCAAACCGAACGGCGTAAAGTGTTGTAATCATCATCAAGCGGCATCGGATATGGAAACTTAAATACATAATAAAAGGAAGAAGGAATCATCTTCTGAGACCCCCTTCTTGCAATCTTGCCCCGGTATTTTAATCCTCCAAGTCACTGTCCTCCTCGGCATTCACGCTCTCTTCCTTTTTGTTAATCTGCTGGATAGTAGAGGTTGTGCCCTATTTGAACCATTTTTGGTTCGCCTGAGTGTTCTCTTGGCTCACTTCTGAATCCGCTGATTCAAAAGACACGTTGTTCATGTTGTCTTGCTTC
>JBGTHN010000342.1:0-2596 GCA_041746235.1 Pyrinomonadaceae bacterium
ATTTTGATTTTGATAAATCACGAAATCGAAAAATCTCGACTGCCGATCATTGTTTTGGGTGCACCGCAGGATCAGGTTCATCATGCGGCGGCACTGTCGTCTGAAGTTTCTCATCGCCAGATCTTCAAATATCGCTTAAACCATTTCTGCACGAACGGTGACTTGAGGCTCTCCAGAGTTGCTTCCGTGCCGACGGCTTGAGTGATCTTCGCTAGAGTCGGATAAATGCGGATGATCTTGTTTAACTTTGATATTTTTAGTTTTTCCTGGATTGCCCAGACGAATTCGTGGATCAGTTCTCCGGCGTGTTCGCCGACCAGTGTAGCACCGACAATTCTGCCTTTATTGGTTACTACCTTGGCAAAACCTTCCGTCGCACTTTCGGCTTGAGCACGGTCGTTTTCGGTAAAATTAACTTTATAAACTTTGACACCACCGCCGAATTTTTCTTGTGCCTCGCTTTCCGTTATCCCAACACGCCCGACTTCCGGTTCGGTAAATGTCGCCCACGGAACGACGCGAAAATCGGTTTTCTTTTTGAAAGGGAAGGGAACAAATGCATTTTGAATAACAACTTGAGCTTCGTAATCCGCCATGTGCGTAAATTGAAAATGTGCCGTCACGTCGCCTGCCGCATAAATATGTTTTTGAGAAGTTTGAAGATTATCGTTTGTTTTTATTCTCTTTTTATCGAATTCAACGCCTGCCTTTTCGAGGTCTAAACCGTCAACATTCGGTTGGCGACCGACAGCAACTAAAATTTCATCACTTTCGATCTCAGATGTTTTTCCGTCTGCTTCAACTGTAACGACTTTTGCACCATTCTCAGATTTGTGAACTTTTACGGCTTTGGTTTTCGTTAAGATTTCAAGTCCTTCTTCACACAATATCTTTTTCATCAATTCGGAAACTTCCGAATCTTCCTTATTCATTATATGTTCGCCCATTTCGACGACCGTAACCCTGCTTCCCAAACGGGAAAAAGATTGTCCGAGTTCCATCCCGATCGCTCCTGCTCCGAGAACAGTAAGGCGTTTCGGCAATGTCTTGAGATGAAAGACTTCTTCATTTGTAATAAAACCCGTTTCGTGAAGACCTTCGATTGGCGGAGCGAACGGACGCGAACCCGTTGAAATGCAAAATCGTTTTGCCTTCATCACCCGTTTTTCACCGGAATTTTTCATAGACACTTCGATCTCTTTGGAATTTAAAAACTTCGGGCTACCGAAAATTACTTCCACGCCCATTTCTTCAAAAACTTCGGGTGCATCGTGATGCTCGATAATTTTGATGACATTTTGCACACGCCCGGTGATCGAAGCAAAAGAATCGTCAAGAAATTGCGGTTCAAGCTGTTGAAATCCGTATTTTTCGGCTTCGCGTGTTTGATGAGCGAATTTCGCGGATTTTATCAGCGTTTTCGATGGCACACAGCCGGTGTAAAGACAGTCGCCGCCGAGTAGATTTTTCTCAATCAAAGCAACTTTGGCACCAAGCAGTGCCGAACCGCCCGCCGCGACCAATCCGGCAGAACCGCCGCCGATCACAATCAAATCGTAAATATCAGACATTTAGAATCTATTCTCCGTTTATTTTATTCGTTTTGCTTTATTTTGTTACTTCAGCCTTTTCTTGTTTGACTTCATTGATCTGCCGACGCACTTTTTTGATCGTTGAATATGCCCCGACGATCACAAGCAGAACAACCACGCCATAAACCCACCAAGGCACGTTATGTCCGGCAAACATCAAATAAATATAAGCGGAAATAAAGAAGAACATCGCCGAAAGTGCTGGTAAAACGATGGATCTGCCTTTGCGGTAATTTTGTATCAACCGGGCAATAGATAATGAAAAAAAAGGTACCGCCCCGATATAGATCGCCCCGAAAATTAAAGGATTCACCCCGTATTGGGTTCCTAAACTCATAAACCAATCTTGTATAGCTTGCCAATTCATATCTCCTTTATGGCAACACTTAGACGGATTATTCCAATGAACAAAATCAAATGAAATTTTGGAAGATCATTGTCTTTTGCATGGAACATACTTTGTCGAAAGCAAATAGCCCAAACTATATTACGGCAGTAAATCAAGGTTACTGCCAATAATTAGAATGTTTTGAAGGCTCATAATTGTCGGAAATCAGAATTTGGAATTGAGGAGAGTCGGGCAACCAACTTGAAACAAGACACAACCAGAGATGCCGAAACCATAGAAAAACAAGTGAATTACTTAATAGTTTCGCTGATGGGATTACAGACCGCATCTAAAGTGCTTGGCAAAAAACAAATTGAAGACTTTATTGAAACTACGTTTGCGAATATTTAGTCTTTTTTTTGCCTTATAACTAAGCAAATGCTTAGAAAAACTTATTGATGGAATAAATGACAATTATGAACCCATTTATAACCGGGCAAGTGCTTAGATTCCATTTTCAATAAAAACAATTAATGGAAGACGTCGGACAACAACTTATTTCTCAAGTCCCAATGGGCAGGTTTGGCAACTCGGATGAAATAGCAAATGCTGTTTTATTTTTAGCGTCGGACGACAGTTCTTTCGTATTGGGCGAAGAACTTGTTGTGGACGGCGG
>JBGTHN010000343.1:0-4879 GCA_041746235.1 Pyrinomonadaceae bacterium
AGTTGAGATGGTTATGCCCGGAGACAACATTGAGATGACGATCGAGTTGATCGCACCGATCGCGATGGAGAAAGGATTACGATTTGCGATCAGAGAAGGCGGAAGAACAGTCGGAGCAGGCACTGTCTCCGAAGTTATTGAGTAAGAATTAAGTTCGTTGTCAGTTGTTCGTTATAAAAAACAACTAGCAACTGACAACCGACAACTGAAAAACTTATGTTAAACGAAAAAATACGAATCAAATTAAAAGCATACGACCACCGCGTTTTAGACCAATCAACACAAGAGATTGTTGACACGGCAAAACGCACCGGAGCAAGAATTGCGGGACCAGTTCCGCTACCAACGGTTAAAAATAAGTGGACGGTTCTGCGTTCACCGCACGTTGATAAAAAATCACGGGAACAGTTTGAGATCAGAACACATAAGCGTTTGATGGATATTTTAGACCCGACTGCGGAAACAGTTGATGCTTTAATGAGATTAGATTTGCCCGCCGGTGTTGATGTAGAGATCAAAGCATTCGGAACTTAATTAAGTGATAAATAATAACTGAGAAGTGATAAGTGCTTTTCAAATTCTATTACTTAGGCAAATAAACAGAATTTATATAAGTTAATCGTTGGTTGTTAAAACAACTAACAACTAACAACTGACAAGTAACAAAATAATGATTAACGGAATCATCGGAAAAAAATTAGGAATGACGCAACTTTTTGCTGAAGACGGAACGGTTACACCCGTTACTGTTATCAAAGCAGGACCTTGCGTTGTGGTTCAGAAAAAAAGTGCATCGGGCAATGATGGCTATAACGCCGTTCAACTCGGTTTGGTTGAAGACAATCCAATCCGTATGAAGAACGTCAAAAAGCCTATGCGTGGACACTTTGAAAAAACAGGTGGCGGACTTCCGCCGACCAGAATTCTCAAAGAAATTCGCTTGGTTGATGAGCCGGATGTCGAAGTTGGTGATCAAATAAAAGCGGAAATGTTCAATGATGGCGACAAAATTGACGTTATTGGGAAATCCAAAGGACGCGGTTTTGCAGGAACAATTAAACGACACAACTTTTCGCGTGGTCCGATGTCGCACGGTTCGATGAACAAACGTCGTCCGGGTTCGATCGGACAATCGGCAACGCCTTCGAGGGTTTTAAAAGGAACGAAATCTTCGGGACATATGGGCGATGCTCGTGTTACGGCAATGAATTTGACGATTGCCAAAGTTGATGCGGAAAACAATTTGATAATGGTTCGCGGTTCGATTCCGGGACCGAATGGTAAATTGGTTGTCGTTAAGAAATCTGAAAGAAAAAGTAAAAAATAGCTGGCAGTTAAACACTGACCACTAAGTATTGAGGTTAAAAATTATGCCTACCGTGAAGGTTCGCAATTTACAAAATAAGGAAGTCGGCGAAGTTGAATTATCTGACAAAGTTTTCGGTGCTGAATTAAACGAAAGTTTGATTCACTCGGCAGTCAGAAATTATTTGGCAAACGGACGACAGGGAACTTCTAAAACCAAAACTCGCGGCGATGTTCGCGGTGGCGGTAAGAAACCTTGGAAACAAAAGGGAACGGGGCGTGCGAGAGTCGCTTCTATTCGTTCACCACTCTGGCGTGGCGGCGGAAGAGTTCACGGTCCTGTGCCAAAAGATTGGTCATACAAGATGCCGAATAAAATGCGTCGCGGTGCGATTCGCTCGGCTCTTTCGGAGAGATTACGTGAGGGCAATATCATCGTTGTTGATGAAATTTCATTGAGTAATCCAAAGACGAAAGAATTTATTGAGATACTGAAAAATCTTGAGTTGACTGATAAAAAGAAACAAACCAAAACATTATTTGTTGATTCTTTGGAAAATAACAATTTGATCATTGGTTCGCGTAATGTTCAAAAAACAAAGGTTGTTAACAGTTTTGGTGTGAATATTTACGACATTATCTGGCACGAAAAAATTGTTCTTTCCAAGAACGCGGTTGAAGAATTGAATCAATTACTGGTTCCGAAAGGAAAGAAAACAAAAATGAAGGAGGTGGCATAAGATGAAAATTGAAATGAATGTTTGGAGAGTATTAAAGTCGCCGATTGTTACCGAAAAATCCGTATTGCTGAAAGAAACAACCAGCGATGAAGAACGTGGACAAGTTTTGACATTTCGTGTTGACCGCAAAGCCGGAAAAAATGATATACGCAAAGCTGTCGAAGAGATTTTCGGAGTAAAAGTATCACAAATTCGTACGGTCAATTACAAAGGCAAGATGAAACGTCAAGGACGATTTGAAGGTCGTCGTGCAGCTTGGAAAAAAGCTTACGTTACGTTGAGAGCAGGCGAACCGCACGTTGATTATGCGGAAGCAATCTAATCAGTCAACAGTCAACAGTCAACAGTCAAGAGAAGACTGATAACTGATAACTGATAACTGATAACTGTATAAAGTTATGGCAATTAAAAAAGTAAAACCAACATCACCGGCTCGACGCTATCAGACGTTTCTGATACGTGAGCAATTAACCAAAGGAGCAAAACCCGAGAAATCGCTTTTGGAGCCGAAGAAAAGAATTTCTGGACGCAACAATGATGGAAGAATTACCGTGCGTCGCCGTGGTGGCGGACACAAGCGTCATTATAGAATTATTGATTTCAAACGTAATAAAATTGGCGTTCCGGGCAAAGTTACACAAATTGAATATGATCCGAATCGTTCAGCACACATCGCTTTGATCACATATCTTGATGGTGAAAAAAGATACATTCTTGCTCCGGTAGGTTTGGAAGTTGGACAAATGATTATGAGCGGTGAGGAAGCCGATATTTTGCCGGGAAATACTTTACCACTTTTGAATATTCCTTTGGGAACTGAGGTTCACAATCTTGAAATGAGACCGGGAAAAGGCGGACAGCTTGTTCGTTCAGCCGGAACATTTGCTCAGGTTGTTGCAAAAGAAGGCAAATATGCACAGATCAAAATGCCTTCCGGTGAAGTTCGCAGAATTCCGGTTGTCTGTATGGCAACGGTTGGAATGGTTGGAAACAGAGAACACGAAAATGTTTCTCTTGGTAAAGCCGGACGTTCACGTTGGATGGGACGAAGACCGAAAGTTCGCGGTGTTGCGATGAACCCTGTAGATCACCCGCATGGTGGTGGTGAAGGAAAAACATCGGGTGGTCGTCATCCGGTAACGCCTTGGGGACAACCAACAAAAGGTTATAAAACACGCAAGAATAAACGCACGGACAAAATGATCGTTCGTGATAGAAGAAGAAAGTAATTAAAAGGATGAGGGATGAGGGATGAAGGTTGAATATATTGTATATCTACAACCTCAAAGTTGAAATAAAAACGGATGAAAATGAAAGAGTAGGAAGAAATGAAAAGATGAATCAAGAGGTTAATTCATCATTCATACTTCATCATTCATACTTCATCCTTAAAAAAAATTATGCCACGTTCAATTAAAAAAGGACCTTTTATAGACTTAAGTGTTCAAAAGGTTTTAAGAAAAATAGAAGAAGGCGGTCCAAAACCGCAGGCAATCAAAACTTGGTCGCGTCGTTCAACGATTTCGCCTGAAATGGTCGGATTAACATTCGCTGTTCATAATGGCAGAAGACATATTCCGATTTATATTACGGAAAATATGGTTGGACACAAACTTGGAGAGTTTTCTCCAACGAGACTTTTCAAAGGACATCCGGGGACGAAAGCCGAAAAAATGGCTAAGAGAAAGTAGGCAATAGGCAGAAAGTAGTGTTTGGCAGTAAGCAGAAAAGCGCCTGACCACTAATAACTGACCACTGACAAAATTATGGAAGCAATAGCAAAAGCAAAATATCAGAAAGGTTCGCCGAGAAAGGCAAGACTTGTTATTGATTTGATTCGCGGAAAAAATGTTTCGCGTGCGTTGGCAATTCTTAAATTTACGAATAAACGGGCGACGGGACCGATTGCAAAATGTCTAAATTCGGCAATCGCCAATGCTACATATAAAGCGGAACAGCAAAATATTGCCATTGACCCCGATGATTTGTGGGTAAAATCGTGTTTTGTAGATATTGGACCGACAAAAAATCGTCGTCGTCTGCGTCCGGCACCGCAAGGTCGGGCTTATTTTGAAAGACGACATTTTTGCCACATAACGATCGAACTTACAAGTGAAGCGATCGCAGGCGAAGAAGAAAAGACTTACGAAAAACGTGGCAAGAAAGTATTAGCGAAAAAATCGGGTGGCGACAAAACAGCTAAGACCGAAAAGAAAGAGAAAAAAGCCGAAGAAGTAGTAGCGGAGACCGAAGAAGTTAAAACAGAGACGGTTGAAGCAAAGGAAGAAACTCCAAAAGCAGAAGTGTTGGAAGAAACAATCGAAGCTACAGATGAGGTTTCCGAAGATTCTGTTGAAGAAGTTTCGGCTGAAACTGAAGAAAAAGTTGAAGAGTCGTCGGCAAATCCTGAAACTGAAGAAGACGCGGTTGTTGAAGAAACATCAGACAAGCCTTTAGCGGCTCAAACCGATGAAGAAAAAACGGGAACTGATGAAGCGGCTGACAAACAAGTTGATGAAAATGAGGATCTTGAAAAACAGTAATTAATTTACACGGAATATTTTTATGGGACAGAAAGTACATCCATACGGCTTTAGAGTCGGATACAACAAAGATTGGCATTCACATTGGTATGCTAAAAACGAATTTGCCGAATACTTGGCTGAAGATTTGAAATTAAAGCGTGATTTGAAAAAGCGTTTTGCCGGTGCAGGTGTTTCACATATTGACGTTGAACGTGCCGCTAATCGCTTGAAAATTATAATTTACACTTCGCGTCCCGGCATAATCATCGGACGAAAAGGTTCGGAAATCGAAAAACTCAAAGATGATTT
>JBGTHN010000344.1:0-4259 GCA_041746235.1 Pyrinomonadaceae bacterium
AAAGACGGCAAATGCGGTCAAGGTAAAGTTCGCCTTGACCGCTTTATTATTTAGCAGTTTATTTCACCAAATAAATTTTTCGAGAGTGCCAATTTGGACAATTACTCTCCAATCGTGTTAAAACCTTCTATTTAATTGAAACCCTTATAAAATAAAGGCTTCTCCGAATTAAAACCAATGGCAAGTGCCAAAAGTCTCTTAAACCTTTAATCACTTACCATTAATTTTAACAACTAAACTACTTGAGTTCAACCGTAGCACCGGCATCGGTCAATTTAGCTTTGATTTCTTCAGCTTCATCTTTCGATACGCCTTCTTTGATTACTTTCGGAGCACTGTCAACTAATTCTTTAGCTTCTTTCAAGCCAAGACCGCTAACAACCTCACGAACTGCTTTAATAACATTGATTTTGCTTGCTCCGGGAGAAACTAATTCAATATCAAAAGAATCTTTTTCTTCCTCTTCAGCAGCACCTGCTGCGGGTGCTGCCATCATCATCGGTGCGGCTGCCGCTGCGGCTGAAACGCCAAATGCTTCTTCAATGTCTTTAACCAAATCTGCTACTTCCATAAGAGGCATCTCTTTTAGTGCCTCAACTATTTTTGCTCTATCCATTTTATATCTTTCCTCCTAATAGGGTTCTTATGTTTTTGTTTTATGTTGTCAGCCGATCGAACCCAACGAAATGCTTGATCTACTTAGTTGCATCAGAGTAAATTTTGCATCCGAGCCGCTAAAAGCAACCTGACATATTGCTCTGCTCGTTTTACCTTGGTTACGGCTTTCTTAGAAAACTTTTTAATTATTACGAATCTTTATTCTTCCGATTTTTCTTCGTCAGCAGATTCATCTTTTTTTTCATCTGCTGTTTCTTCGGAACTTTGTTCGTCCTTTTGTTCAGTTTCAGGTGCTTCATCCTTCGTTTCTGCACTTTCTTCCGAGTTTGATTCTTCCGTCTTGGCTTCTTCTGTTACTTCTGCTTCCGGCGTTGGTTCTTCCGATTTTTCTTCTTTCGGTGCTTCATCTGTTGCCGCTCCGCCCGGAAGATTATCGGTTCTTTCGCTGACTTGTTGAAGAACAACTGCCAGATCACGCGGAATTGCACTAAGAACAGTTGCCAAGCGTTGTGCCGGTGCATTAAGCAAATACAATAATTTGCCGATAAGTTCTTCTTTGGAAGGTAATGTAGCAATTTTTTCAACTTCGCTAAAATCTATTACTCGACCATCAACAACACCCGCTTTGAATTCATATACGCCTTTACTTTCTTTAACGTATTTTGAAATAACTTTTGATAAATCAATCGGCTCGCCGTCAGTTGTTGCAACCGACGTGACACCTTTAAAATACTCTTTTGCATCTTCAAACGGCGTTCCTTCAACAGCCAATCTTGCCAAAGTGTTTTTTATAACTCTATATTTCGCCCCTGTTTGACGCAGTTCGTTACGAAACTCCTGGTCTTTATCAACAGTCAATTTGCTGAAACTCAAAACCATAGCTGTCGTTGAATTTTTGAACTGCTCTGTGAGGACGTTTAAATCTTCTTTTTTTCTTGCTCTTGATTTCATAATTTTATTCGCTCCTCACTCTATTTTCCGGTAGATAAACTAAATTCATCAAGCAAAATGCCCGGACTCATTGTTGATGCCAAATTAACTTTTTTGACATAACGACCTTTTGATGTTGCCGGTTTTGCTTTCATAACTGCATTGATCAAAGCTCTTGTGTTTTGTTCGATTTTGTCGTTTTCAAAAGAAACCTTTCCAATTCCGCAATGAATAACGCCCGTTTTATCTACGCGATATTCAACTTTACCGGCTTTGGTTTCTTCGACTGCTTTACCGACATCCATCGTAACTGTTCCGGTTTTTGGATTTGGCATAAGTCCGCGAGGACCAAGCACACGACCAAGTTGACCGACTTTGCCCATCATATCCGGCGTTGTGATAAGAGCATCAAACTCTAACCAACCACCTTTAATTTTGTCCACAATGTCATCACCGCCAACAAAATCCGCTCCGGCATCTTCTGCTTCTTTTGCCTTGTCGCCCATAGCGATTACAGCGATAGTTTTCGTTTTGCCTAATCCGTTTGGTAGAACAATTGTCCCACGTACTAATTGGTCGGCTTTTCGCGGGTCAACCCCAAGCCACATTGTTAATTCAACGGTTTCATCAAAGTTCGCAAATGAGATTTCTTTCAATAAAGTAATCGCATCCGCCAACGCATATCGTTTTTCCGGCTCTACTTTTTCAAAAGCCTCACGATATTTTTTTCCATGTTTAGCCATTTTTAATCTCCAAGGTTCAAACGAAGTTTCTAATGTTATCTTCTCCCTCTTTATTTATGTAAATAACTTACTCAACCGTAAGTCCCATACTTTTTGCCGTTCCTTCAATCGTTTTCATTGCCGACTCAACACTTGTTGTATTCAAGTCAGGCATTTTCATTTCGGCAATTTCCTTGATCTTTGCACGAGAAATTGTTCCGACCTTTGTTCGATTCGCTTCACTCGATCCTTTTGCAATTCCCGAAGCCTTACGAAGCAAATCTGCTGCCGGAGCAGTTTTTGTTTCAAATGTAAATGAACGATCTGCATAAACTGTAATTACAACCGGAACTTTCAAGTCCGGGTCGCCGTCCTGAGTTTTTGCATTGAACGTCTTACAAAATTCCATAATATTCACACCGTGTTGTCCGAGTGCCGGACCGATCGGTGGTGCAGGAGTAGCTTTACCTGCCGGAATTTGTAATTTTATATATCCTGTTATTTTTTTAGCCATAATTTCGATTTACGATTTTAAGTTCGTGTAAACTTTCACAAACTCAAAAATGTCCTCATTTTAATTTGTCATTTATTAATAATTAGTTGTTCGTTGCTTTTTATTAGCAACTGACTACTAACACTAATCTAACTATCTAATCTTCTTCAGCAAATGTAACTTTTTCTACATCTAAGAAATTGAGTTCAACTGGAGTTGAGCGTCCAAAAATAGTAACTGTAACCTTTAATGTGGTTTTTTCTTCGTTGATTTCTTCTACCTTGCCCGTAAAACTTGCAAACGGTCCGGATTTGATACGAACAACCTCGCCGACCGTGTAAGAAAATTTCGGTTTCGGTTTTTCCGTCGCCTCTTGAATGTTGTGAACGATCTGGTCAACTTCTTCCCCCGTTAAAGGAGTTGGATTTTTTCCGCCTAAAAACCCTGTAACTTTCGGAGTTGATTTAATCGCATGAAAAACATTGTCGGGAATCCTTGCCTGTTCTGTACATTCAATTTCGACCAACACATATCCCGGATAAAACATACGGGTTGATTCGATGCGTTTGCTTCCACGCATTTCAACCACAGTTTCTTTCGGTAACAAAACTTCTGTGATTTGCTCACCTAGTTCCATATCTCGGATTCTGGCGTTTAAACTCTCAACTACCTTATTTTCATGTCCCGAATATGTATGTATAAAATACCACTGCCTCATATTAAATCCCTTTATAGTCCGGCGAGATAATTAACCAAATCGGTCAATTTGTTTAAAAGAAAAACCCAACCTATATCCACTAAGTATAGAAAAATTGCAATAAAAATGACGCTGATAATTACAATAATTACCGTATTCCGAACTTCTTCCGAAGATGGAAATGATGTCTTATCCCATTCAGACCGGGTATCACGCAAAAAACCACCGACACCTCCGCCTTTTTCATTATCGTTTTTTTCTATTGCATCAGAAGCTGTTGACACTACTTTATCTCCTTGTAATTCTAATGGCAGGGGCACCAGGATTTGAACCCGGACTTTCGGTTTTGGAGACCGACGTGCTAACCGTTGACACTATGCCCCTTCGTTTATTTAAGTGGAGAGTGGAAAGTGGAGAGTGTCGAGAAAGATTTACTCTTATCTCTCCACTCTCCACTCTTGACTCTCCACTCATTTATTTATTTTCCTTATGCAAAGTATGGCAACGACAACGCTTGCAAAACTTCTTAAACTCCAATCTATCAGGAGTTTTTTTCTTATTTTTGGTCGTTGTATAATTACGTTCTTTGCACTCTGTGCATTGTAAAATTATGTTATCACGTGGCATAACTCTTTCCTTGTTTTGTAAAAAACTCTATTCAATAACTTCGGAGACAGTGCCTGCTCCGACTGTTCTTCCGCCTTCTCTGATCGCAAATCGTAATCCTTTCTCCATCGCGATCGGTGCGATCAACTCGATCGTCATCTCAATGTTGTCTCCGGGCATAACCATCTCAACT
>JBGTHN010000345.1:0-2062 GCA_041746235.1 Pyrinomonadaceae bacterium
GGTTATTTCTGTTCGACATTTTTCAGGGACTTTTTATGTAACGAATCTTTTAATCTAGGGTTTATAATAAAATGATTTCTGGTCAAAAATCTTCTGCCCAACAGAACCGGAAAACGCATATCACCGCGAAAAGTTACCGACAAATTTATGTCATATAAATGCTCGTGAAATCTGATCTTGGTCGCAATGATAAATCTTTCTTCGACTATTCCGTTGGAACTGCGAACGCTTTTTTTAATAAAGTTTTTGAATTTATAAATCTTGCCCGTGTAATTCGGGTCGTTCTCATCAAGAAAAATAACTTCCAATTCGCCTTCGACGGAAAGCGAGATTTTACAACAATGAATCGCCGATGTATATGCACCCGAATCAACTTTGACATTAATACGTTTCAAATCAAATTCGGGAAAGTCCGCTTTGTCGCTTCTTCCGATAATTATTTTCTCGATCTGTTTTTTCATAGGCTGTAAAGATATGAATATACAGTCCAAAGTCCAAAGTCCAAAGTCCAAAGTCAGAAGATTTAAGATTCAAAGTTCAAAATATATCTAAAATCTGAAATCTAAAATCTGAAATCTTAAACTTTGAACATTGAACTTTGAACTTTGAATCTTATTCGTATCGCAGACATTCGATCGGGTCTAAATTGGCGGCTTTTCGTGCAGGCAGAACGCCGAAGATCAAACCGACGGCAACCGAAACTCCTAATGCAAGGAATATTGACCAAAGTGCAATTGATGCGGGAAGTGCCGGAACAAAGAACATTACAAGTTGAGCGATCCCAATGGCAACGATTACGCCGAGAACTCCGCCGAAGAATGTTAAGGTCATCGCTTCGAGCAAAAATTGCAGAATGATCGCGGATTTAGTCGCACCGATAGCTTTTCTGATGCCGATCTCTTTTGTTCTTTCGGTAACGGAAACGAGCATAATGTTCATCACACCGATTCCACCGACGAGCAAACCTAAACAAGAAATTGCGATTGCCGCAATACCGATTCCGCCGATAATTGAATCAAATTGTTCGATAAAGGCATCGGCAGTTTTGATGTCAAAATTGTTTTCTTCGCCGTATTTTACTTCGCGGCGTTGACGTAGAACTGATTCCGCATCTACAAGTGCGGACTGAACTTTATCCTGTTTAGCTTTGATTATATGTAGTAAAGCATCTCTCTGCGGAGCGGCTTTGCGGGCAGTTCGGAGCGGCATAAAGATCTTGCGGTCTTCTTCATTTTCGCCAAAAAATCCGGCTTTACGTTTCTCAATTACGCCGATAACTTCCCACATTTGCCCGTTCATACGAATCATTTTACCGACAATATCGCCTTCTTTTCCCGGAAAAAGTGCGTCCGCCGCATTTACGCCGATGACCAAAACATTTCGGCGTTGCTGATCATCATTCGGAGTAATAAAACGTCCTTCACGCAAGATAAGATTTGAGATTGATTGGTAATTCGGAGTAACTCCGTCGGTCAAAGCCCAACGATAATTTTTGCCTTCGTAAACCATATTGTCATCAAATCCATCGCCGAATGAACCGATGCTCGGAGCGACAACGGCAATATCTTCGATCGCATCGGATTGTTTCATAATCGCTTCGGCATCATCTTCGGTCAGAGGTTTTCTCGCACGTTCTTCACGATTCGGCGGACCGAAACCCGTCGTCAGATGAAACGCATAAATATTATTCGTGCCGTATTCCTCGATCATTGCCACGATACTTTGACGCAATCCCAAAAGAATCGAAGCGACAACAATTGCAGTGATAACACCGACAACAATTCCAAGTATCGTCAGGAAAGAACGGAATTTATGCGAGAAGATGCTTTCGAGAGCCATCTTAAAAACTTCTTTCGGTAAAATAGTAATAGCTTTCATAAATTTAACTCTGTGTTAATGCCACGATCGGGTCTAACTTCGACGCTTTAAATGCCGGATACAAACCTGCGATAACTCCAATTAATGTTGAAGCGATAAATGATATACAAATGTAGATTATTGTTATTGTCATTGTGATACCGACAAAATATGTGATTAAACCTGTGACAATGTAAGCTAATAA
>JBGTHN010000346.1:0-11685 GCA_041746235.1 Pyrinomonadaceae bacterium
GACCGTATAAATCACGAATGATGTGCCGAAAAAGTTGTTTAAGATAAACGACGAAAGCAGAGCCATAGCGATTCTTGCCATTACAAAATCATCTGAACCCGATTCGCTTTCACGCCAGAATCTGATGCAGTATCCGAATGCACGTAGTAAAATCCAGATCAGCAAAATTGCGGCGGGAACTCCGGCGGAAACAGCGAAGCTCAAGAAATGATTATCAATTGCCGTTTCATCATCGTCTCGGTCACGACTGGCGGAGACTGTTTTTGCTCCGAGTCCCGAACCGAACGGATTACTTGGCAAAACTTCGGTGATAAGACGAGTCCATGTGTCGAAGCGAACGCCGAGACTTCCCTCGCTGGTCGGGTCAACTGTTCCTTTTTTTGTGTGCGAGATCATTGTCGAAACACCGTTACTTTCGTCCATATCGTATATTTCATCTTCGCTCATCGTTTGTGAGAAAGTGAAAAGTAATACGAACGGAATACAGAGCAAAGCGACCCTAGCAAAAGCGTTTGCGAATGTTTTTGCTCCGGTAACAAAAAGAATTCCTAATCCGAGAAAAAGTCCGAAAATAGAACTGCGTTGTCCCGTAAGTGTGAGCATTCCGCACAAAGTTATTCCGCAAATAAACCAGAAAGCACGCTTATTGCCTTCCGATCTCATTGACGCAAAACCAAATGCCGCTAACGCTCCGAGCATTACATAACGTCCCCATTCTTCGGCGTTGCTGAATGTCGCCAACGCACGCGTGACGTTATAAACTGCGACGGAATCATATTTATCGGTGTTTTCGATCCAATAAAGTTCGAATGCCGGATAACCGAAAGTTATCTGATACAAACCATAAAACGATGTGATGATTCCCAAAACAACAACTATTTTGAGAATTTTCGGAAAGAGTTCTTCGTTTGCGGTTTGTCCAAAATAAAACCAAGCCATTGGAACGAGATAAAATAAAATTCCCGTTAAACCTACAAACAAGCTGCCTTGCAACGGATTAAAAACTTGCAAAATGCAGATAAATGATAAAATCGAAACCAAAGTTGCCAGAGGTGTGGCACGAAACATCGTCAGTTTTTCTTTTCCGAGAATAATTAAAATTGCGAGCGAAGTTACGATTGGAGTTATCAAATGAATCGGTTCGTTTTCCGAATATCCGACGATCAGATATTGAGCTCGACGCAACAAACCACGAAACGGTTCAAAAATAACCATCGCAATCAAACCCGCTTCAATGCTGACCATCAAAGGAATTATTAATGCAAGCGTAATCGAACCAAGCGTAAACATACGCAAAAAATTCCCGCCCGAAACTATCGCCCATGAACCTAAAACTGCAAAAACTTGTGTCAGACCGATCCATAAAACCGACGTATTCAGACGTGTTCGGGAATTATTATTTTTTGTAGAACTATTCGACATCTTTTAACTAAAAATTCTATGAACTGATCTTTGAAGGTTGTGCTATTGGAAACTTAAAAGCGGATTTAATTTGATCGAATGAAATATCATCGCGACGCGGACGCAAAAACTGCCACAAGCCAATCTTTTGTGTTTTCAAAATACAGATCAGAGCGATAATCAACATCACTCCGTAACCGAGCAGAGATGAAACTGCCGCTCCCATCATTCCTAAACTTGGCAAAAGCCATATAAGCAAAATAACTGTTGTCACCGCCGAAGAAATTCTAGCGACTGTGCTTAATCCGGGATTACCGAAACCATTGAGTCCGCTGATTAAAATAAGTCCGGCACTCCAAATAATTGAAGCGACAAACAGAAGTCTTAAAGCCATTGTTGCCGCCACGAATTCTTCACCGAAAACATATTGCAAAACGTATGGAGCGACGATCCAAAATGGAATTAAAGCAAAAATTTGTGCGTAAAATGTTAAACGCAAAGACCTTGCTAAAAGTAAAAGTGCTTGCTTCGGATCATTTGAAGCGGCGACTTCGGGCATTAAAGAATCCGAAATTGACGAGGCAAGAGTTGCCGAAATTTCGGCGATGGCAACGGCAACAGCATAAAGTCCGACGACTGTGCTTGTAGCAAGAGCGGTCAACATAATTTGATCGAGTCGCCAGACAGCAAATTCCGTAACTAAGCCGAAGTAACTACGCAACCCGTAATGAATTTCTTTGCCGAAAACCTTTAAATTCAACCGGAATTTCGGACGCAAATTAAACCAAACTCCGCAAAACATCAAAATGGCACACAAGATTTGTCCAATAATAATAATTATTAAAGCGTGTGATAAGGTCAGCGAATGGAAAGCGTAATAAACCAAATAGCCGATCGCCTGTGTTGCTATAAATGCGACTCTTGCGATTCCCAACCAACCGAAAAGTTTTCCGCCTTCGAGTTGTCCGCGAAGCATTTCATTTAAAAGTATGATCGGAACATTCACTAGAAAAAGTTGCGTCAACCAAATTATTTCAGGCTTTTGTTCGCTGATTAAAAGTGGAATTAAGAGCCAGCCGATAGCGATTATAAAAAGACTTGCGAAAAGCGTATAAAGTACCGTGTTGGTAAAAATTTCCGAACTCAATTCAGGATTTTTTGCCGTAAAATAGCGGTGTGCATAAGGCAGACCGAGTGTGCCGAAAAGCGTAAAGACAAAAAGCCACATTGTCACGATGACGAGTTCGCCGCGACCTTCCGCTCCCAACGCCCACGCACTTAGGAGGCTCGTCGCAACGCTAAAAGCGAGAAACAGAACATTGGTTGAAAATACTAATTTTACGCTTCTTTTCACTTTTTATTTACTAACTTTAGACAGCCCCTTTTGCCGTAATGACTGCGGGAATTGTCTTTAACAAAATCCACCAATCCAGATTTAAAGACCAAGTATCAATATATTCAAGATCGAGTGCCATCCATTCTTCAAACGACAAATTGCTTCTGCCCGAAATTTGCCAGAGGCAGGTCATTCCCGGACGAATGCTAAAGCGGCGTTTTTGCCATGATTCTTCTAATCTGAGTGCATCTCTGACCGACAGAGGTCTTGGTCCGACAAGGCTCATATCGCCAAGCAAAACATTAAATAATTGCGGTAATTCATCAAGGCTCGATTTTCTCAAATACTTTCCAACGCGGGTTATTCGCGGATCATTTTTTATCTTAAATATAGCTCCGTCCTTTTCATTAAGATGTTCGATCTCTTTCATTCTCGCTTCAGCATCCGTTCCCATCGTGCGGAATTTGACCATTTGGAAACGTCGTTTACTGTAACCCATTCGTTCCTGTGTAAAGAAAACTGAGCCTTTCGAATCAAGTTTGATAATGATCGCAATAATTGCGAAGAGTGGCATAAACAGAATCAATAGAACCATCGCAATACCAAAATCTATTATCCGTTTTAATTCCGTCCGCCAATGAAAAACGGGTGCACTATGCAATGATAAAAGCGGAAAACCTTGAAATTCCTGTGGTTGAATGCGAGCCAGATGATGCGGAAAAAAGTCCGAAAGAATATGAACGACAACGCCTTGCTCTTCAAGTTGGGAAATTGCGGTTTTGATCTCTGAGTATTTTGATTTTATAGGCAAAGCGATAAAAACTTCGTCAACTACCTTCTTATCAATTACTTCTTTTAGATCTTCGAAATTTCCAAGACACGAATAACCATTTATTTTATTTTGGTTAAACTGCGAATCGCTTTCTAGGTATCCTAAAATCCGATAACCCAATTCCTTTCTGCGTTCGATCTTTTCGATAAAATTTTTGCTAATGAAACCGCCACCAATAATTAACAAAGACTTTGTATTAATTCCTCTTTTTCGAAAACGCCTTGAAGCATAAAAAGTTAAGGTTCGATAACCGCCAATAAACAAAACACCGAAACCGAAAAATCCTAAATGCGTCCAGATATTCATCGTTCGCCATGGATTTATCTGTGCGGCGATGATAATTATCATACTGCAAATTCCGACAGCTTTTGTTACCGTTCGTATAATTTCGCCAGCACTGCTTAGACGATAAGATAAATATAATCCGTTCATCTTAAAGCAGAAATGCCAGACTATCAGCAACAATCCGCACAAAATTGCGTTGCTAATCTTGACGCGGGTTGAAAGAAAATCGAGCGAGTAAAATGTAGGCGAATGATAAATTACAAGACTCGTCGCAAGTGCAAGCAAGAGCAAGCACAAGTCCGCCAGTTTGAGAAATAAAACTGAAATTTGCCCTTCTTTTACATTCATAATTTTAGTATCTACCGACGAAGGATCGGATTTAATATCGAACCAAGGCTCGTTAGTCTGATATATTTTTCAAACTTGCTGAAGTTATTTTGCGGCACAAAAAGTATGTCGCCGGATTCCAAATCG
The DNA here is from genome assembly GCA_041746235.1 of Pyrinomonadaceae bacterium. Classification (GTDB taxonomy): domain Bacteria; phylum Acidobacteriota; class Blastocatellia; order Pyrinomonadales; family Pyrinomonadaceae; genus Aridibacter. The sequence continues at coordinate 4,329 of JBGTHN010000346.1, forward strand.
AGGTCTTTTTCCAGATCGCTCGTCTTTTTGATTTTTTTCAAATCAATAATTTTAACTTCGGCAAATTCTTTGTTTATTTTGCGAAAAACGACTACCTGCGAAACTTTTGCTGATTCTTTGAAACCGCCCGCTATCATCACAGCTTGCAAAGCGGTAATGTCTTCGTTCATCTCAAATTTTCCGGGTTGCAGAACTTCGCCCGAAACTATGTAATATGGCTTTTGAAATTCCTTTAAAATAAGTGTAATTTCCGGGTCTTTTAATCTTTTGCTTGCTTGCGTTACAAGTTGTTGCCGTGTTTCTTCCAAAGTCAATCCTTCGACTTCGAGTTCACCGACAATCTCTAAAACAATATATCCATCAGGATGAATCGTGGCAGTTTGATTAAATTCAGGCGTGTATCTGTAAATGATTTCTAGAACATCGCCAGGATTTAAACGATAGCGTTTTCCCTTAAAAGTCTTTAATTTTGGTGCGTCCGCCGAAGTGTTTTTTGTAGGTGTTTGAGTCGTAGTTTGAGCCTGAACGGAAAGGCAAACCAGCATTAACAATAAAATGATCGGTAATAATTTTTGATACTTCATATTCTTAAAATTTAGATTCTGTTATAAATCCAATTCGGAATCGGATAACGGCGTTTATTCATCACGCATCCGAGCAAATTTCCCTTTACCATTTCGATTGTTTTTATGGAATTTCTGACCTGTTCACGACGGGTTCGATTTGATTCAACTACTAAAACAACGCCATCTGCCGAAGGAGCAAGAAGTGCGGCATCGCCCGAAACGCTCAAGGCGGAACAATCCACTAAAACAAAATCGAACGCATATCGCAGAGATTGCAAAGAACTTAATCCTCTTTCCAATTTTGAATTTCCTTTTCTGATCTGTAATTGCTGTCCATTGTTGGATTCATCAGGAAATTCATCTTCGGAAAGCAATAGAAAAAGATTTTCCGAATCAGTTCGCTGACAATTTTCAGTTACCTGAGCTTTGTCAAAAATATCTGTCTTTTGGAGTCTTTCCGCATCTGCTATCAAAATTCTTTGGCGAGTTCTTTGAGCCAGTTCAACAGCGAACGAATTGACCACATAGCTAACACCTTCTTTTGATTCGGTTGATGTAAAAAGCACAACAACTGATTTATCAGGTGATGAGTTTTTGGTTTTTATACTTGTTAAAAATAATTGCAAATACGATTTCATAACTTTTATCTATCGGATTCTCGTATCAAGAAACCTCTCAAAAACTATTAAAGAATTAAGCCTCTTTCTCTTCTTCATATTCATCCAAATCTTCATCGCTTGAGTCTTCGGTCAACAAATCCATATTCAACTCGCCTGCTAATTCTTGATCTCTGATAACCTTGCGTCTTTGTTCGATCGTTTGTCTGGGAATTGTCGCAAGCACCGGAAATTCCGTGTAATCTTCGAGTTCTTTCGGCGTAAGAAATGTGTCACGCATCAATTCCGAAGCAAAGACGCTTCCGATACAAATCACAAATCCCAATCCAAGTCCCATAACTACCGCAAGAAGTTTGCTTCCTTTATTCGGCAACTTCGGAACATTCGGCTCTTCGGCGATCGAAACATTCGAGATTTTTTGTTTATCCAAAGCATCGTTTATTCTCGATTCTTCCTGCTTTTTCGCATAGAGTTGATAAGATTCTTCGTTTTTCTTAACTTCTCTCGAAAGATTCTCGTGTGTCGGCGTAACCCTTTCCATCTGTGCAAGTTTTGCTTCATATTGAGCAACTTGCTCGCTCAGATTTTTCTGCAAAGCGATTCGTCCCGCTTGTTCTACTTTCGCTTTAGATAATTCCGATTCCAAAGATTGCCGCAGAGGATTTACATCATAAGATTCTTCTGCTGAAGTTGATTTCGTTGCAATATTTAATGCCTCGGTAGTATTTTTTATTTGATCGTCAACTTCTTTTACAATTCGGTCATCGGGTTGGAATTTGGCAAGCAATTGAATTCTACGATTACGCAATTCAACCAACATTGTATTCAAATGCTCGGCTGAATATTGATTTGGAATAACACGATTTTGCGTTTTGATACGGGTTTCCATTCCACTTAATTGTTTTTCGAGTGCGGCGATTCTTTTATCAGTTTCATTAATCGTGCCGTTCAGGTCTTTAAGTTTTGATTTTGTGTCAATTGACCTGTTCAAAGTCAGTTCTTTTTGCTGATTGATCTCGACCAGATCTTCTTTCTGTTGAAAATTGGAAAGAGTGTTTTCCGATGCACGCAGATCATTTTCGTATTGATCGGCTTGTTCTTTGAAAAATTCATAAGTGCCGGGCGGACGATGCAATCTGAGATGCTTCGCCATATATAATTCTGATAAAAGACTCAAAACTGCGGCGGCATTTTTCGGAGATTCGGAAGCATAACTAATCTCAATGATATTTGCTTTTTTAACTGCATCAACATTCAAATCCTTATCCAACTTCTGAATTGCCAGTTCAATATCCTTGTCTGTTACTTCTGCATTCGGTTTTTCAGGTTTTGCCAATTTTACTTTTCTTACTACTTCTTCAAGCAGATCACGACTTTTCAATAGTTCTATTTCCGCAGTTACTTGTGCTTGAGAAACTTCGTTCTGGTCGGAAACAGATTCATTTCCGGCGGTCAGAGGAATATCCGCACGCATATTGCGAACGAGTATTTTCATACGCGATTCATACATTTCCGGCGTAAGCGACGCAAATGTTGCGGCGGCGATTCCTGCCGTTAAAAGTGTTAAAAAAATCAACAACTTTTTGCGGAACACAACGCCTGCCAAGTCACGTAAACTAAAATTTGGAGTCCTCAATGCTAGGGACTGGTTTTTCTTCATTGCTCTAACCTGTTAAAAAAAAATTGGTCAATGTAGTTATAGATAAGATTTAATCGGCTTGGTCTTCCAGATTTTTTGTGCGAATATTCTCTTTAACCCTTTCAAAATCACTTAATAAAGCTCATAAAAAAGCCGGTAATGTGCCGCAAAAACTGCATTGGTGAAACATCAAATCTATCAACCGAACTTGATTCTTTTTTCGGCGAAGATTCAGATTTAATTTCTTTTGTAGTTTGTCTTTTTTGTATCGCCCAATTTCCGAGAAGTCGCAACCATTCGGAACTTGCCCAATCCCATTCGCCGAGATATTCAAGTTCTTTTGCTCCTGTTCCGCTTTTGAATGTGTAAACGCCGGGATTTTTCCAAGGATCAATTCCGCCGAGATCATATTGCGTTATGCCTTTTTCAGAACAATGGCGAAAAACTTCTTGTAACAATGGAAAAGATGCCCGAAGATTTCGCCCTTCATCGGTCGTTACCGCCAAATAATCAACCGCCCGTTTGCCGATAAATAAAGTTCCTCTGACCGACAGAAGATTTCCCTCTTTATCTTCACAGCGAAAAAAGATCAGATTTGAACGAGTGTATTTGAAAAGATTTTCCAGTTTCTCACCCGAAAATAATTCCGGCAAATTCTTGTTCTTTTCCATTTCGTTAAACGCTTCCCGAAGTTCTGTAATGTCAGGATTAACGCTCTGTTTTATGACCAGATCGTTTTTTAACGCGAGTTTGAGATTTCGCTTCCAGCTCTTTGAAAGTTTTTTATTAAAGTCCCCGAAATTTTTCGGCAAATCAAATTCCATAGAAAAATTTGAAGCCATCGCAAAGAGCGGTTTTGACCATTTATGATGTTCGAGAAGTAACGCGTCTTTTGTGTTTCTCTTGCGGTCACAGCGAAAACGAAAATATAATCTTTTTAATTTTGTCGCTTTTAAGATCGCTTTCGGCAGTTCTTCGTTCCAATTTTCAATTTCGCCGATCGGTCCGCCCGTAACCCATACGAATCCGGTTTTAAACGGAAAACTTTTCAGCAAGATCATAGACATCGCCGTAATATTTTCTTCTTCATCAAAGTGTGCAAAATAGAGCGGTGTCCAACCCAGAGAGTTTTGATATTGTCCCCATTCAAAAGTTTGAAACGGCGAACAATCTTCAAATTTAACAAGGTTTTCATTCCAAATCTGAGCCGCTTTCTCTTCTTTTATTAATTTCCAGTTTCTCATCATTAAATAAAATCTTTTAAAATTATCGCAGGACTTTAATATCCCAACTTACGCCCTTATGATTTTTTACAACCGTTGAATCAACCACCTCAAAATGCTTTTCGATCTTTCGCCAAATTGCTTTGTTTGTAGAAGTTTGCCAAAGCGAAATAATAAATTTCCCGTCGTTTTTCAAAAATTTTGAATACTTTTGCAAAATCTCGACCGGATTTTTCGCATAATGGATCGCTCCGGTTGATATAATAAAATCGAACTTCTCCTCCGATTCCCACTCCTCAAAAGTTCCGATATAAAAATCAGCATTCTTAAAGCCACGCTTTTTAGCTTCATTTATCGCTTCATCCGAAACGTCCAACCCGATATATTTCCCACGCGAATATCCATCGAGAAGTTCGGCAACATTTCCAATGCCGCACCCCAAATCCAAAATATTTGGTGAATAATCTAAAGATTTTGCAAAATGCTGAACATATCCGACGACCACCATATAATTTGCCAACTCATCAATAGAATTCAGAAAATTCCACGTTCCAATTTTGTAATCATAGTTGAGTTGTTCCTTCGAGATCGGTTTCCCATACCCCATCGGAGCAAGAAACAAGCGATAATGAATCTTTTGAGCTATTTCAAAAACCCCATTTATTGACATATTTTTATCCAAAGTATTTTTCCTCCAACCTGCAACTTATTATTGATTCAAAGCTATTTTCCCTTCAAAATGTTTGATCGGTTTTGTTGTTTCTAAAACCCTTGCTTCTGCTTCTTGCGGTGACAAATACGACAAAAGTGTATAAATAAAAATTACGATTCCGAGCATTTCCAGAGTTTCTTCAACTGTTGTCAACAAAGCGTATCTAAAATCATTTACACGAGTTGGCAGATCATTCGTTAAATACAAATATTCGCCTCCGAGCATCTCTACACCGACCGCTCCGAAAACAAATATCATTCCAGCTGTTATCATCAAAAACCTTGTTTCCGAAGGTAATCTGAGAAGAAACTTTAGAAAAACAAAAAAGAAAATCACGAGAAAAATCCCCGCCGGAATCACCCAACTCAAATAAAAGAACCCGCCAAGATCAAAAGTTGTCCTCAGTGGCATCGTCAATTGTTCGTGAATGGAAACCGCTTCGTCCAAAGAGAGATACAAAAAAATCGCTGATAAAACTCCCCAATAACGAAAATCCGAATCCTTTTTTTCTCGTCTGACCAAAGTAACGATCAACAATAAAAAAGAACTCAATAAAAGTGTTGACGATTGATACCACGTCGGCACATTATTTTTTTCCAGATCAAGATTAAATTTGCGTATGATCTTTAAGACGATTTCATTGCCTGCAAAAGCATCTTTGTAATACTGTCCGACGATATTTGCCATCACCAAAAAGATAACGATAGCCAAAAAAACCATAGCGATTTTCTTGGGCGAAATTGGTAATTTAAATGTTAGATTTTCCATAATTATTCCTTCTTAATTTTCCCGTTCCTCTTGCCGATAATTTTTGAACTTGAAATAAACATAGATCAATGCCGAACAAGCGATCAGCATTTCAACAAGTTCAGCCATTTCACTGACATAAGCATCGAAATTTTTATGTATCGGCACAATATCGTTAAAAATATCAACTTTTGAATGCAAAGCGATCAAAATAAACCAGGGCAAAAGAAAAATTGGTGCGGCAACTTTCCGAAAATGCTTGTATGAAAAAAGAAAGACTCCGATTGCCCCGCAAATTCCATAAAACAGACGCAAATATTCGGAGTTCCCGCTCAATCCCTTGATATTATGAAGTGTCGTCTCGCCTTGTTCATTCATTTCGCGAAATGATTCGGGCGTTTCAAATCCGAGAAATTGCTGTCCCCACGAAACTTCTTCCATTCCTATGAAAATAAATCCCATCGAAAATAGAAAATAAAAACCGGTCATGAAAAAACTTTCTCTGTTCTTAACCAATTGATAGGAAAAATAAAGACCGATTCCTCCGGCGATCAAACAAAAAATAAAGGTTAAAACTTCAACTAATTTGTTTTCGTCCAAAATCCAAATCGTCGCTTCTCTGGTAAAAGGAAGACCGATTCCGATCGTTGTGATCGCAAAAATACCGATCAAAAAATATAGATTTGTACTTGCCGAAGTCAGATCAAAATTAAATGACTTTTCAAGGTTATTTGCGTTTGTATTTAGTCTCGAAGATTCTCTCATTTCAATTATTCCTTCTCTTTTATTTTCTTATTGCTTGCAGATAAGCCGAATAAATCTGCTCTGCCGCACAATCCCATGTATAATTTTCCAAAACTCTTTTTCTTCCCGCTTTTGCCAGATTTCTTCTCAAATCCTCATCATTAAGAATTTTCAAAATCTGCTTTGCAAGTGAATCCGAATCGCTTTCGGGAAAGATCAAACCCGCATCTGCAATAACTTCGGGAATCGCTCCGCAACTTGAACCGATAACCGGAATCTCGCAAGCCATCGCTTCGATAATCACACGCCCGAATTGTTCACGAATTTTCTCAGTTGTTCGTGTCGGCACGATCAAAACATCCAATTTATGAAAATATTCGGGCGTTTGCTCATACTGAACTGCACCGATAAATTCGCATCGTTCGAGCAATCCGTATTCGGCAAGTTTCTCTTCCATCAAACTTCTCTGTTCACCGTCGCCAACGACCAGAAAACGCCAGTTTTCCGATTTGATCTGTTTAAGCGATTCGATCAAAACCATCAAACCTTTCGCCAGCATCAAACGTCCGACATAGCCGATCGTAAAAGGCTCATCTTTAGATTTTTGTTCTTTTTCTTTTGGATAAAATAAATCCAGATCAACTCCGAATGGAGCAAGCACGGTTGGTTTTGTAAAATGTTTTGTTTCCAAAACTTCCCGGACAGTTTCACTGCACATATATGCGGCGGAAACTTGTTTTAAGGCTCTTTTTTCCAAAAACGAAAACGGTGGCGGATAATTTTTGAGGATATTTTGTGCAGTCTGTATCACGATCTTTGCATTCGGTGCAAACATATTTCGCAAAGTAATAATTTCCGCACAAGGCACGCTATACGGTTCGTGATCCATATCAATAATGTGCGGTTTATGTTGGCGAAACACTTTTATGATAGGCAGAGGATCGTAAGCAAAAAGCTGTATATGTTTTGAAAGAAAAGTTCCCGCTTTTATCACTGGAAAATATTCGTCATCAACCGTTTCGACCAATACGCCAGTTTCCTTCCAACGAGGCGGTGTGATGACCTGCATATCTACATTTGGAAATGAACGGCAGATCGCACGTTCGCGT
>JBGTHN010000347.1:0-6059 GCA_041746235.1 Pyrinomonadaceae bacterium
GCGAATGGATTTTCGGAATTGAACGATCCGAAAGAGCAATTAGATCGTTTTAACGACCAAATGAAAGAACGCGAATCGGGCGATGCAGAAGCGATGGTGCTTGATGAAGATTACATCAAAGCTTTGTCTTATGGAATGCCGCCCGCCGCCGGAATCGGAATCGGAATCGACCGAATCGTGATGCTTCTGACAAATCAACATTCGATTCGAGATGTGATTTTGTTTCCGCACATGCGACCTGAGAAAAATACTGTTTCCGATGCCGATGAAGAAGAATAAGAATATTCAACGCAAAGACGCAAAGGGAAGAAATAAAAAAATCTTTGCGTCTTTGCAACTTTGCGACCTTGCGTTAAAAATTTGATTTGAAAATATTTTTACTAACAACATTTGCACTCGTTGCGTTTGCATTTAATTCGATTCTTTGTCGGTTGGCACTCGGCACAAATGCGATTGATGCTAGTAGTTTTACGGCGGTTCGTCTTGTTTCGGGAGCAATAACTTTACTAATAATCTTTTCGATATTTTCCAAAAATAAAACTGAAAATATAAAACGCGGAAACTGGATTTCTGCGTTTTTTCTTTTTGGGTATGCGATTTGTTTTTCGTTTGCATATATTGGTTTGACGACGGCGACAGGTGCTTTGATTTTGTTTGGAATGGTGCAGGCAACGATGATTATTTCCGCATTGATTTCTGGTGAACGACCAAAAATTTTAGAATGGATTGGTTTAATTTTCGCACTTGGCGGATTGGTTTATTTGGTTTTTCCCGGACTTGAATCTCCGCCGCTAATCAACTCGATTCTTATGGCGTTTGCAGGGATTGCGTGGGGATTTTACACACTTCGTGGAAAATCAAGCGAAAATCCGCTCGCCGATACAACAGGGAATTTTGTTCGCACAATTCCGTTTGTGATTTTGGCGAGTTTGCCGTTTATTTATCAAATTAATTTATCGTTGAAAGGCATTTTATTTGCCATTTTATCGGGAGCGATTGCTTCGGGAATCGGTTATTCAGTTTGGTATGCCGCACTCAAATATCACACAGCGACTCGTGCGGCGATTCTGCAACTTTCCGTTCCCGTTCTTGCGGCAATCGGCGGATTAATTTTTCTGTCAGAAATTGTTTCCATAAGATTAATTTTGGCGAGCAGTTTGATTTTGGGCGGAATTAGTTTGGTGATTTTAGCGAAAAAGGTCGGAACGGTCGGAACGTCGGTCGGAACGCTTGCGTTCCGACCCCGAAAATCCAAATCCGTTTCTAGCAAATGAAACATTTAACAGTTATTATCTGAGTTTGGAATTTTTACATAATTATTAGAATAAAATGCTTGAATTAGTTTTAGCCAATTTACGAACCAGACCTTTTCGCACATTGATAAGTATTATAGGTGTCGCACTCGGCGTTGTGCTTGTAACGCTTTTTACGGGACTTGCCGATGGAATGGCGAATGATATGGCTAAGCGTGCTTCCAATTGGAAAGCCGAAATCGTCTTTACACGCCCCGGTGCGATGAGTCTGACAGGTTCAAATGCAAATGTTCGAACGGAATATGCCGACCGCTTGAATCAAATTGAAGGAGTCCAATCAACTGTTCCCGTTATTCGATATATCACGACAAATACAAACGAACGCTGGGGAGTTCAGCAACTTGACGGCGTTGATTGGAAACCATTTGCCGAGATGAATGATATGCAAATCGTCGAAGGTCGGGCGATGGAAGCAAATGATGAGATCATCTTAGATGAACGGCAGATGCGGGATAAAAATTATAAAATTGGCGAAGCGATCAAAGTATTTGGCAAAGATATGAAAATTGTCGGAGTTTTTTCGCCACCTTCGGGAGCGAGAATAAAAATGTCTCTGGCAGCAATGCAAGAGGCTTTGCAAGCACCGAATAAATGCACTTATATTTTAGTAAAACTCAAAGACGGTGCGGATGTGGTTGCGGTTGCCGATAAAATAAATAAAGAATTGCCGGGAAACAAAATAAATCTGACACGAGATTTGATAATTGATGCACAGGACAGAGTGCCGGGTTTGAAAACATTTTTGCGTGTCTTGGTCGGACTCGGAGCGTTTGTCAGCACGATTTTTGTTTTGCTTTCGATGTACACGACAATTACTGAACGCCGCAAGGAAATCGGTATTTTGAAATCGCTCGGAGCGTCAAAACCTTTTATCATTCGTGTGATTGAAGGCGAAGCGTTTTTGATTGGTTTGTTGGGCGTAATTGTCGGTTTAACGATTTCGTTTATTGCGGCTTTTGCGATTGAAAAATTTTACGAATTACCATTTGAATTTAGTTCGGGTTGGATAATTTCAGCAATCGCAATCGCAATTTTAGGCAGTCTTTTCGGTGCTTTATATCCCGCTTGGCGTGCTTCGGATATTGATCCTGTGGAAGTTATGGTAAATGAGTAAAAATGAAAAACTTGTTCTCGGCGGGGTCAAACAACAACAGGTTTCAAAAAAGCAAAATTTTCTTCAGAGACTCTTTGCCGTTTGGTTTGATGCCTTTGTTTATACTCAAATTTGGGAAGACCCGAGAGTTGATATAAAGGCTCTCGAATTAGACAAAAATTCTCGGATTTTAACGATCTCTTCGGGCGGTTGTAATGCCTTAAATTATTTGATCGAAAATCCTGAAAGCGTTACAGCAGTTGATCTTAATCGTCATCATATTTATTTATTAAATCTCAAAATAACTGCTCTTAAATATTTGCCGAATTACGAAGATTTCTTCGCATTTTTCGGTTATGGCAAGCACGAAAAGAACAAAGAAAATTATCAAAAATACATCGCTCCGAATCTTGATGTAAAAACAAAAAGATTCTGGGAATCAAATTCTCTGGTCGGCAGAATTGCTCACGGCAAACGCATTAATTTTTTCAAAAAAGGCGGACTTTACGAACATTCTCGCAACGCATATTTTCTGCGTATATTTAATAAATTTTCACGCATTATGGGTTGCAAACCCGACGAATTATTAAAGGCAAAAACGCCCGCTGAACAAGAAAAACTTTACGCTGAATATCTCGAACCATTTTTCAATTCATTTTTTATCAAAGCGGTCGGCAAAATGCCCGTAACACTTTTTGGTTTAGGAATTCCGCCGCAACAATATGACGAAATGAAAAAAGATTTTGTTGAAGACGGTAGCATTTTGGACGTTTATCGGGAGCGTGTGAAAAGACTTGCAGTAGAATATCCAATTTATGAAAATTATTTTGCGTGGCAGGCATTTGCGAGAAAATACGACACCGAAAACCGCAAGGCAATTCCCGAATATTTGAAAGAAGAAAATTACAATTTATTAAAAGCAAATGCTGATAAATTAGATACAAAAAACGGTTCGGTAACGGAAGAAATCAAGGAAAATAAATTCGGAACTTTTAATCGTTTCGTTTTTCTCGACGCACAAGATTGGATGAATGCCGAAATGATGACCGATCTATGGAAAGCTATCGCCGGAAAATCAGAAAGCGGTTCGCGTGTGATTTTTCGCACAGCTGGAAGTTCTTCGCCGTTAGAGAAAAATCTGCCGAAAGATTTGCTTGATAAATTTGAATACAAAGAAGACATTTCAAAAGAATTATTTAAACAAGATAGAGCCTCGATTTACGGCGGATTTCATTTGTATATTTTGAAATAGTTGGTCGTCAGTCGTTAGTCGTTAGTTGTCAATTGTTTTTGCAACGGACAACGAACGACTAACGACTAAAAATTTTTATGTCAACAGCCTTCGAGAAAATGGACAAAATGTATCGCTATCAGCGGTATTTTTATGATTTTACGCGGAAATATTATTTGCTTGGAAGAGATAAACTGATCGCTGAAATGAATGTTCAAGATGGCGAAAATGTCTTAGAGATCGGTTGTGGAACGGGAAGGAATTTAGCAATTCTGGCGAAAAAATATCGAGGAGCAAATTTTTTCGGTTTAGATGCTTCCGTTGAAATGCTTAAAACTGCAAACAAGAAAATTGATAAAAACAAACTCGAAAATGTAATTCTTAAAACAGCACTCGCCGATGATTTTTCATTCGATAAAACCTTTAACCTCGCAAAACCTTTTGACACGATCTTTTTTTCTTATTCAATTTCGATGATTCCAACATGGAAAGAATCAATTGCCAACACTCTGGAAAATCTCAAAACCGGACGCTCATTTTATATCGTTGATTTTTACGATCAAAGAGATTTGCCTGTCGGATTTCAAAAACTTTTGCAAACTTGGCTTAAACAATTTCACGTTAAATATCCGCAAGAATTAATTCCGCATCTGAAAAAATTGGAAAGCGAAGGATTTGGAAAACTTAGGGTGAAATCAATCTATAAAAGTTATTCGTTTATAGTGGAATTTGAAAAAGAGTAAATAAACTATTTTACAAATCCTGTAAAATCAAACTTTTTCGAGGCTTCCTCATTCGTGAAAAGTTCGTTTCGTTTCTGAAAATCTTCGTATAATTTATCGTAAGTTTCGATTAGAAAATCAGTTGATTTGATGCGTGTGTTGTTTTCAACGGCTTCAAAGGCTTTTTCGATTTTTCTTTGACGAAGTTCGGGATTTTCGATGATCTCTTTGATTGCATCTGCAAATTTTTCGGCAGTTGGTTCGACCAGCCAAGTGTTTTCTTCGGTCGCGTAAAATAAAAGTCCGCCTGCATTTGGAACAACTGTTGGCGTTCCCGAAGCCATCGCTTCAAGCGGTGCGATGCCGAAAGGTTCTTTCGGATTCGGATGAACGAAAACATCTGCCGTTGCGTAATAAGTTGCGAGCGTTTCTTTATCTAAATGTCCGAGTTGAATAATTTTATTTGGAATACGTTTGTCTGTTTCCTCTTGCAGCCATTCTTCTTGCGGTCCCGCACCGGCAACTAAAAGGCGATAATCTTTATCCGTTTCTTTTGCGAGCAATTCCATAAAATCAGGCAAAAGACCGACATTCTTTTCAGGCGAAATTCTTCCGGCATAAAGCAAAATAATTGAATCTTCGGGAATGCCCGCTTTTTCGATCATTTCTTGACGAACTTTTGGCGATTTTCTATCAGGCGAAAACTGTTCGGCATCAACTCCGCGTGGGCAAATGTGAATTCTTTCTTCAATCGGAACTCTCGGACTTCTAAAGAAACGCCAGCAGAAATTTATCCATCCGTCGCTTCGGAATTGATTATGTTCTAATTTGATTGAACGATAAAATTCCTCGGCTGTATAAGGCGAATTTGCGATGTGAAAATCAAAGGAAGGGAAATTATAATTTCCCATCACACTACGGGCGAACCATTCGGAGATTTTTCCGCCTCGAATGAATGAAGCGATATTATCGTCCATACGTTCGCACGAAAAATGCACTAACATCGGGCGATTTAGTTGTTTGAATTTATTTCTGCGAACCATTGCCCCGAACATACTGAGCGTATATTTATCGGTTATCTCAACCATATCGGGCATTTCGTCCATTAGGATTTTCCGCATTTGCGTATCGGCAGGCATATATTGCCAAGGCATTATTATTCGATAGCGTTTGTCGAATGCGGGTGATTGTTTGGCTGGAATATAATAGATTTTGGCGTAATCATTGACGATCTCGATCTCTTCCTTTTCGCCCGGAACGATAAGCCGCATATAGCGTTTATGACGACCTGCCGCCGCCATCAAAGCATTGTAAGACGTGCTGATTCCGCCCGAATTCTTATGATAGTAATTCGTTATGTGAACTGATTTTATCGGTTTATTTCCCATTAAAACTGTTGATTATTTTTTGACGACAACTCGATAAATTTGTTGAGCAATAAAGACGAGTATTATAAATCCCAATAAAATTCCCCAGGCTCCGAATGCAGTTGAATAAGCCCAAGACCATTTTCCTCGGGCGATTCCCAAAATTCCACCGACGATAATTCCGAATGTTAAAAAACTTCCGATAGCGTAATGAAATTGATGGTCTCGGACAAACTGAATAATTTGTTTCGGAAGAAAAAGTGTAAATTCATAAATGAGAAGAGGAATGCGTTTGAAATCGCCCCATAATGATTTTGTTTCTTCGCCCGCACC